>NZ_VWWM01000116.1:0-6578 GCF_011752945.1 Paraburkholderia sp. Cy-641 | reverse complement strand
TCGACAGTGGAAAGCTCGCTGTCGACTGGCCTGAGCACGACGAACAGCAATGTGGCTTCGCTGTCGACGTCGGCTTCGACAGTGGAAAGCTCGCTGTCGACTGGCCTGAGCACGACGAACAGCAATGTGGCGTCGCTGTCGACATCGTCCTCGACAGTGGAAAGTTCGCTGTCCACGGGTCTGAGCACGACCAATAGCAACGTCGCCTCGCTGTCGACTTCGAGCTCGACGGTAGAAAGCTCGCTGTCCACCGGTCTGAGCACGACCAACAGCAACGTGGCGTCGTTATCGACAACCATCAGCGCGACGACCAGCAACGTGGCGTCGCTGTCGAGTGGCCTGAGCACGACGAACAGCAATGTGGCGTCGTTGTCGACGTCGTCGTCGACAGTGGAAAGCTCATTGTCCACGGGCCTATCGACGACGAACAGCAACGTCGCCTCGTTGTCCACGTCGTCCTCGACAGTGGAAAGCTCATTGTCCACGGGTCTGTCGACGACGAACAGTAACGTAGCCTCGCTGTCGACGTCGTCCTCAACAGTGGCAAGCTCCCTGTCGACCGGCCTGAGCACGACGAACAGCAACGTGGCCTCACTGTCGACATCGTCCTCAACAGTGGCAAGCTCCCTGTCGACCGGCCTGAGCACGACGAACAGCAACGTGGCCTCGCTGTCGACATCGTCCTCAACAGTAGCCAGTTCCCTCTCGACCGGCCTGAGCACAACCAACAGCAACGTCGCCTCGCTGTCCACCTCAACCTCATCGGTCGTCAACGCCCTGTCCACCGGCCTGAGCACGACCAGCAGCAACGTCTCCTCCCTGTCGACAGTCGTCTCGACCACCCGCACGCACTACTACAGCGTGAACGACAACGGCACACAGGGCAGCAACTACAACGACGACGGGGCCAGCGGCGTCAACTCGATGGCCATGGGCGTCAATGCAACGGCGGCGGGCGCGGGCGGCATCGCTCTCGGCTCCAGCGCCAGTGCATCCGCGGACGGTGCGACAGTGATCGGCGCGAACGCGCTCGGCAGCGGCACGAACAGCGTCGCGCTCGGTGCCAATGCGTCGGCGAGCGGCCAGAACTCGGTCGCGCTCGGCGCGGGTTCCGTCGCCAGCGAGGACAACACGGTCTCGGTCGGCTCGCCGGGTAACGGGCGCCGGATCACCAATGTCGCACCGGGTGTCAACCCGACCGACGCGGTGAACATGTCCCAGTTCAATTCGCTCCAGAACTCCGTGTCGTCCGTCGCGCGAACGGCCTACTCGGGTGTGGCCGGTGCCACGGCACTGACGATGATTCCGGACGTCGACAAGGACAAGACCATCGCCGTCGGTATCGGCACCGGCGCCTATCAGGGCTACGGAGCGGTTGCGCTCGGCTTCACGGCCCGTATCACCGAGAACGTGAAGATCAAGGGCGGTGTCGGGGTGAGCAGCGCGGGCAGCACGTACGGGGTCGGGGTGGGCTACCAGTGGTAAGGCGCCGCGCGGGTGCCGGGCGTTTCTCCCGGCCCCCGCCGGTTCAGCGGCATCCCCGCGATGGAAGATAAACGACATGAAACATGAGGTTCAACATGCGTAACACGATGTTGTGCGTAGCGGCGATGGTTGCTCTCGCCGGTTGCTCGTCCGCGTCAGGGCCGTCGTTCAGCGCCTGGTCGGTCGACCGGCAGGACGGCCAGCAGACCTATCGGGTCGAGTGCAGCGGTCTGCTCGAAAGCGCGGAAACCTGCTATCGCAAGGCGCGCGAGATCTGCCATGACGAGGCCGTGCGTCCGCTCGAGGGCGCGGCACCGCTGGGCTCGACGACCACGGACGGCAAGCCGGACTTTCGCAAGCTGATATTCCAGTGCGGCGCACCGGCACCGCAGCCGTCCACGGCCGCGCCCGCTGTTGTCCCCGCTGCCGTCCCCGTGCCGGCCCCCCTGCCGACGCACGTCACGCTGGCAGGCGATGCCAATTTCGATTTCAACGAGGCGACGCTGACTCCAGCCGCTAAGGCTCAGCTCGACAAGCTGGTTGCAAACGCGCAAGGCATGAGCTTCGGCACGGTCGCGATCGACGGCTACACCGACGGCATCGGCTCGCCGGCCTACAACCTGCGTCTGTCGCAGGCACGCGCGTGGACGGTGGCGAACTACCTGAAGTCGCACGGGCTGAACGCGGCGCGGTTCGACGTTCAGGGCCATGGCAGGACGCATCCCGTCGCGACGAATGCGACGGCCGACGGCCGGGCACAGAACCGGCGTGTCGGGATCACGTTGTCGGGAAACTAGCAGGCTAACCCCTCGGGACTCCTTGCTTCCGGATGATGTCCTCGTGTATGTCCGGAAGTTACCTGAGGTTTGGGGGTCGATTCTCCGGTTCGATCCTCTTTTTTATTCGCAGTCGACGCAGCGGGGACGTCATGACCGGGGGCCGTCGATGGACAGGGCGGCACCGCCCGTTCCGTCGGGCTACGCACGAGAAGTATCGGAACACACACAAAAACACGAGGACTGACCTTCAGAAGGCGGAAACAACATGCGTATTGGCATCTCGCTGGCCACCCGGAATGGCCAGACTGTATGGGACAACGGGCTGGGGCAGAACGTGTTCTTCCTCGCGAAGCTGCTGCGGGCCTTGCCGGCGGTCCGGGACGTCGTGCTGCTCAATTGCGGACCCGGGCCGCGCCTGCCCGACGACGTCCGGGCGTTACTGCCGGACCTGAAGCTGCTGCCGCCCAGAGAGGCGACCGAGCTGATCGACGTCGCGATCGAAATGAGCGGCGGGCTCGATATCGAGTGGCTCGATTATTTTCGGGCGCGCGGCAGGCGCGTCGTCTATTTCTGCTGCGGGCAGCCGTATGCCGGATTGGTCGAGCCGGGCGTGTTCAGGCGGGGCGGCTATTTCGCGCGCGCGGACCGCTGCGACGAGATCTGGATTCTGCCCAAGGACCGCGTCTTCCGGCCGATGCTCGAAACGCTGCATCGCTGCCCGGTCGTCGAGGTGCCGTATCTGTGGGACCCGATGTTCATCGACGGGCGCGCCCGCATGCTGGGCGACGCAGGGCAGCGCTTCGGATTCGAGCCGGCGAGCGCTTCCACCGACACGCCGCGCGCGCTGCGCGCCGCGATTTTCGAGCCGAACATTTCCGTCGTGAAGTGCTGCATGATTCCCGTGCTGCTTTGCGACATGGCGTTTCGCGCCGAGCCCGGCGCGATTGCCGGTCTGAGCGTGCTCAACAGCGCCCAGTTCGAGCAGCATCCGACGTTTTCGTTCATGCGCGATTCGCTCGAACTGAATCGCGCGGGCCGCGTGCATGTCGACCACCGGCACGGCTTCGTCGACTTCATGAGCCGGGCCGCCGATGCGGTCGTCTCGCATCAATGGCAGAACGACCAGAACAATCTGCATCTGGATGCGCTGTACGGCGGTTATCCGCTCGTCCACAACTCGGCGTGGCTGTCCGGCCTCGGCTACTACTACCCGGAGTTCGACGTGCAGGCCGGCGCGCAGGCGTTCCTTCGCGCGGCACGCCAGCATGATGCGGGCTTCGCGGACTATCAGCGCCGCGCGCGCGAATTTCTCGCCGGACTGCACCCGCTCGCGCCCGGGAACGGCATCCGCTATTTCCAGCAACTGCTTCACGTGAGCGCCCGCGCTCATCGCGGAGGTGCAGCATGCTGAAGCGCCAGCGCATCAAGGTCGGCATCACGATTTTTCTGCGTGCCGGCGAGCAATCGATCTGGGAGAACGGCATCTTCCAGAACTGCTACTTCCTTGCGATGCTGCTGCGGCAATCGCCGGTCGTCGAAGCGGCTTGCCTCGTCAACGGCGGCGACGGCAACCCGTCGGATGCGAAGTCGTTTCTCGAACATTCGCCGGTGCCCGTCATCGATCTCGACACCGCGCGGGAACAGCTCGACGTCGTGATCGAACTGAGCGCGCAGCTGAATCCGGACTGGGCGCGCAGCTTCTGCGACCGCGGCGGCCGCGTGATCGGCATGCGCGTCGCGAACGACTATGTGATCGACATCGAGCGGATGATGTTCGGCATGTCGCACGGGCTGCTGTTCTCCGGCACGCCGTACAGCGCGATCTGGACGCTGCCCGCCTTCGCGAAGACCTGCACCGGCTATTACGAGGCCGGCTCGCGCGCGCCGGTGAAGGTCATGCAGCACCTGTGGAATCCGGCGCTGCTGGAGCGTTCGCTGAAGCCGGCCCACGCCGGTGGCACGTTCGGCTATGTAGCGGGCCGCTCGCGCTGGCGCCTCGCGATTCTCGAACCGAACATCTGCATGGTCAAGACGGCGCATATCGCGATGCTGATTGCGGATCTCGCGTACCGGCAGGACCCGGAATGCGTCGAGTATCTGCGCGTGTTCAATGCGATGCCGCTCAAGGAAGAGGCCTCCTTTGTCGGCTTCGCGCGCAGTCTCGATCTGACGCAGCACGGGCGGGCGACCTACGAGCCGAGATTGCCGGTCTACGAGATCCTGACCGTGCAGGCCGATGCGGTGATCTCGCATCAATGGGAAAACGCCCAGAACTATCTGTACTACGAGGCGTTGTACGGCGGCTATCCGCTGATTCACAACTCCACGCTGATCGGCCATTGCGGCTATCGCTACGACGGCTTCGACTGTCAGGACGGCGCGCTCGCGTTGCGGCGCGCGTTCGCGGAGCATGACCTGAGACTGGACGACTACCGCCGCGAGGCGGGAGACTTTCTCGCCTCGCTGGACCCGGAGTTGCCCGCCAACGTCGAGCAGTACAGCGCGGCGCTCACCGCGGTTTTCGAGGGGGCATGATGAACACGAAACGTCGTATGCGCTCCCGTACCGCGATAGCCGCGGGCTTCGCGCTGGCGCTCGCATGGGCGGCCGTGCAACCGGCCGGCTTCGCGCAGGCGCAGCCGCTGCCCGCGGCCGGTCCTGTCGCGGGCCCTGTCGCTGGCCCCGTCGCCGGTCCCGCCAACGGGCCGGCCGCGAGACCCGCAGCCGGCACCGTGCTCGCGCAGGCCGCGCAGGAAATCGGCATCCACCGCTGTTACGACGCCGTCGCGCAGATCTCGGCGCGCGTATTCGACCGCGCCTCCCGAGCGGACGTGCTGCTCGACTGGCAGCGCTCGAACCCCGATACCGGGCCGTTCTTCTCGCTGTCCGGCATCGCCTTTCCGCAATCGTCGGCGCTGCTGTCGCTCGTCACGGTGCCGGGCGCCGGCGGCGGCTGTTCGGTCGTGGCCGAGCGTATTTCCAGCGCACCGTTGCCCTGCGCGCAGGTGGCGCGCAGCGAACTGAGCGGCTATCGCGCCACGCCGCTCGTCAGATCCGTCATGGTCTATACCGAAGCGGCGCATCCGCGCGAGGCCGTCGTGCTCGTCGACACGCCGCCTTCGTGCCTGATCCTGCGCCGTCAGGTGCAATTCCCGCGGGAGGCCGCACAATGAACGCACTGCATGCTTCGGAGCACGAAGCTCCCGGCCCGCGCCCGCTGCGGATCGGCATCACGATCGGCCTGCACCATGAGGCCGAGAGCCTGTGGGTCAACGGCATCAAACAGAATGCGCTGTACCTGATGCGGGTGTTCCAGCATTCGCCGCTGCGCCACCAGGTGGTGCTCGTCAACACGACTTCGGTGGCGATTACGGCGAAGCTGCCGTGGGATCTCGAACGCTACCCGGTGCGGCGCTTCGAGGACGTGAAAGACAGCCTCGACGTCCTGATCGAACTCGGCGGCCAGATCAATGCCGGTCAGACCGGGTACATCAGGGCGCGCGGCACGAAGCTCGTCAGCTACTGCTGCGGGCCGGAATACGTGCAGCTGATGGAAGCGATGATCTTCAACCGCAGGATGGCCGACTCGATCTTCATCAATCAATGCTACGACGAGGTCTGGGTCATTCCCCAGGTGGTCGAGACGAGCCTGCCGTTCTTCAGGACCTTGCGCCGCTGTCCGGCGCGCGAAGTGCCGTTCGTCTGGGACCCGATGTGCATCGAAGCGCGCACGCGCGAGCTGCCTCATCACGGCGAATACCGCCCCGCCAGGGGGCCGCGCCGGCTCTCCGTCATGGAGGCGAATCTCGACGTGCTGAAGTTCTGCCTCTATCCGATGCTGATCGCGGAGAACGCGTACCGGATCGTCGGCGACGGGATTTCGCATCTGCACGTCACCAATGCGCAACGTCTCGCGACGCAGTGCCCCGAGTTCATCGGCATCGCGCGTTATCTGGACCTCGTGCGCGACCGCAAGGCGAGCTTCGTCGGTCACTTCGAAACGCCGGAGTTTCTCGCGGAACATACGGACATCGTCGTGTCCCATCAATGGGGGCTGGCGCTGAACTACTTCTACTTCGACGTGTGCTGGAACGGCTATCCGTTCGTGCACAACGCGCAACTGTGCCGCGAGCTCGGCTACTACTACGCCGGTAACGACGTCGACGAAGGCGCGCGCCAGCTCGTGCAGGCGATCCGCCATCACGATGCCGACTGGGAAGGGTATCGGGACCGCCAGCGCCGCATCATCGCGCGCTATCTGTCGACGAACGCCGAAGTCGTGGCGCGCTATGACGGGTTGCTGCTGCAGCTGGA
>NZ_VWWM01000115.1:0-6874 GCF_011752945.1 Paraburkholderia sp. Cy-641 | reverse complement strand
GGCCCACAGCACGAGCACCGCCGCCTCGCCCTCGCCGCGCAGCCCGTCGAGCATGCGCGCGATCCGGCCGACGTCGCCCGCGAGCATCGCCTCGTTGAGCTTGAACACGTCGTAACGCGCGACGTTGAGCACGGCGTCCTGCACCTGATCGAAGCTCAGCGTACCGCTCGGATACAACAGCCCGAGCTTCTGGATTTCCTGATGTGCGGCAAGCAGGTTGCCCTCGACGCGCTCGGCGATGAACGCGAGCGCGCGCCGCCCCTCTTCGCCAGCCGCGACGCGCTGCCCCTGCGCCGCGAGCCGCTGGCCGACCCAGTTCGGCAATTGCGCGCGCTCGACCGGATCGATCTTCAGCGCGACGCCCGCCTCGGCGAGCGCGGTGAACCATGCGGACTTCTGCGTGGCCGCATCGAGGCGCGGCAGCGTAATCATCGTCAGCACGTCGTCGTTGACGGCGGCCGCGAGCGCCTTCAGCGCGTCGGCGCCTTCCTTGCCCGGCTTGCCCGACGGAATGCGCAACTCGACCAGTTGCCGGTCGCCGAACAGCGACATCGACTGGCTCGCGCCGAGCAGCGAACTCCAGTCGAAGCCGCGCTCGACCGTGAACACCGAGCGGTCGGTAAAGCCCGCCGCGCGCGCCGCCGCGCGAATCCGGTCGCTCGCTTCCTGCGCGAGCAGATGCTCGTCGCCGTACACGACGTACAGGCCGGCGAGTCCTTTGGCGAGATGCGTTTCGAGCGCGTCAGGTCGCAGTTGCATGGCGGGCGGTGAGCGGAATGGATGAAGTACGGTCGATCACGAACGGCGCGCCGCTCACAGCGGCGGCGGCGGCAGCGGCGCGCGCGGCGCGACGGCTGGCACGGCCTCGGCCGGCGTCGGATGCAGCGAGCGCACCACGCCGAGACGGCGGATCAACTGATCGATCGCGTCGTTCTCCATGTCGGTGAACAGAATGTCGGACTCGGCGGACTTCGCCTGCGAGAACTGGTCGCTATAGGTCATCGCGCGATTCAAGGCGATCACACTGCCCGGAATCAGGATCGTGCCGTCCTTGCCGACCAGCGTGTACCCCATCTGCAGATTCAGCTGATACTCGGCGACGACACCGAGCGTATTCAGCGTCAGCGTGCTGATATTGCGGTTCTGCGAGATCTGCAGGATCGCATCGGCGTTGGCGGGCGAATTGACCACCACCGTGTCGCTGCCGCCCTGGATCATGCGCGTGAGCCGCGCGGCGGCCGCCGGCGTCGCGCCGGCCACATAGAGACGCTTGAACGCGTAGTCCTGCTGGCCGCGCAACTGGAAGCCGCAGGCCGACAACATCATTACGCTGCAAACGAGCGTCAAAAACGATCTGCGAGTCACATTCGCTCCCGGTTCGCTGTGGATTCGCGGGTCGGATACACGCCGCCAAACGGGCGGCGCGCATCTGCCGGCATGAGATCGTGGCCCGTCAAACGACCACGTTCACGAGACGGCCCGGCACCACGATGATCTTCTTCGGCGCCTTGCCTTCGCTAAACTTCGCGACCATTTCGTGCGCGGCCGCCTGCTGCTCGATCGCTTCGCGCGACGCGTCCTTCGCGACCGTCAGCGCGCCGCGCACCTTGCCGTTCACCTGCAGCACGAGTTCGATCTCGGCCTGCTCCAGCGCCTTCTCGTCGACCTTCGGCCACGGCGCGTCGAGCAGCGTGCCGAAGGCGTCGGCATAACCGAGTTCCTGCCAGAGCTGGAACGTCAGGTGCGGCACGACCGGGTACAGCACGCGCAGCATCACGCCGTAGGTTTCGCGCAGCACGGCCGGCTGCGCGCCCTTCGCGCCGTCGAGCGCGTTGAGCATCTTCATCGCGGCCGATACCACCGTGTTGTACTGCAGGCGCTGATAGTCGAAGTCGGCCTGCTTCAGCACGCTGTAGATCTCGCGGCGCAGCGCCTTGTCGGCGTCGTTCAGTTGAGCGGCGTCGAGCGGGCCGCCCGCGCGCAGCGCGGCTTCGTTCGCATGACCGAAGTTCCACACGCGACGCAGGAAGCGGCTCGCGCCTTCGACGCCCGAGCCCGACCATTCGAGCTGCTGCTCGGGCGGTGCCGCGAACATCACGAACAGACGCGCGGTGTCCGCGCCATGCTGATCGATCAGCATCTGCGGGTCGACGCCGTTATTCTTCGACTTCGACATCTTCTCGACGCCGCCGAGCACGACCGGCTGGCCGTCCGCATTGAGCACCGCGCCGACCGGGCGGCCCTTGTCGTCGAACGACACGGTCACGTCAGCCGGGTTGTACCAGGTCTTCTTGCCCGCGTCGTTTTCGCGGTAGTAGGTTTCGTTGAGCACCATGCCCTGGGTGAGCAGGTTCCTGGCCGGCTCGCCGAACTTCACGAGACCGAGGTCGCGCATCACCTTCGCCCAGAAGCGCGAGTACAGCAGGTGCAGGATCGCGTGCTCGATGCCGCCGATGTATTGATCCATCGGCGCCCAGTAATCGGTACGCTCGTCGACCATCGTCTTCGCGTCCGGCGACGCGTAGCGGTAGAAGTACCAGGACGAATCGACGAAGGTGTCCATCGTGTCGGTTTCGCGCTTGGCCGCGCCGCCGCACTTCGGGCACGTGCAGTTCACGAACGCTTCGGACTTCGCGAGCGGGTTGCCCGTGCCGTCCGGCACGAGGTCTTCCGGCAGCACGACGGGCAGGTCCTGTTCCGGCACCGGCACGTCGCCGCACGTCGGGCAGTGGATGATCGGAATCGGCGTGCCCCAGTAACGCTGGCGCGACACGCCCCAGTCGCGCAGACGCCACGTAATCTGCTTGTTGCCAAGGCCGAGTGCCTTGAGGTCGGCGGCGATGCGGTCCACCGCCGCGTCGTATGCGAGGCCGTCGTACTTGCCGCTGTTCACGAGCGCGCCGGTCTTCTCGCCATACCACTCGGCCCAGGCATCGGTCGAGAACGCCTTGCCTTCGACCGCCACCACCTGTTTGACCGGCAGACCGTATTTCTTCACGAACGCGAAATCGCGCTCGTCGTGCGCCGGCACGCCCATCACCGCGCCTTCACCGTAGCTCATCAGCACGTAGTTGCCGACCCACACCTCGACCTGCTCCTGCGTCAGCGGATGCGTGACGTAGAAGCCGGTGGCCATGCCCTTCTTTTCCATCGTCGCGACGTCGGCTTCGGCAACGCCGCCGCGCTTGCATTCGTCGATGAACGCCTGCAGTTCCGGCTTGTCCTGCGCGAGGCGCGTGGCAAGCGGATGCTCGGCGGCGACCGCGCAGAACGTGACGCCCATGATCGTGTCGGCACGCGTCGTGAACACGCGCAGCAGCTTCTGTTCGCCGTCGATTTCGTACGGGAAGCCGAAGTTCACGCCGAAGCTCTTGCCGATCCAGTTCTGCTGCATGATCTTCACGCGCTCGGGCCAGCCGAGGCCTTCGAGATCGTTCAGCAGTTCATCGGCGTACTGCGTGATGCGCATGTAGTACATCGGGATTTCGCGCTTTTCGACGAGCGCGCCCGAGCGCCAGCCGCGCCCGTCGATCACCTGCTCGTTGGCAAGCACGGTCTGGTCGACCGGGTCCCAGTTGACGGTGCCGGTTTTCTTGTACGCGATGCCCTTTTCGAGCATCTTCAGGAACAGCCACTGGTTCCACTTGTAGTAGTCGGGGCTGCAGGTCGCGACTTCGCGCGACCAGTCGATCGCGAGGCCCATCGACTGCATCTGCTTCTTCATGTAAGCGATGTTGTCGTAGGTCCATTGCGCGGGCGGCACGTTGTTGGCCATCGCCGCGTTTTCGGCGGGCATGCCGAACGCGTCCCAGCCCATCGGCATCAGCACGTTGTAGCCGTTCATCCGCAGATAACGGTACATCACGTCGTTGATCGTGTAATTGCGCACGTGCCCCATATGCAGCTTGCCCGACGGATACGGCAGCATCGAGACGCAGTAGAACTTGGGCTTGTCGGTGGTTTCCGTCGTCTTGTAGGCGTCGATGGCGCGCCATTGTCCTTGCGCGGCGGCTTCGACGTCGGAGGGAACGTATTTTTCGTGCATGGTGTGATGGGATCGCTGGGTTCGGTGCTTTCGCACCGGCCTGGTGCTCTGCTGGATGGAACTGGATGGAATCGCGTCGTTTCCCCTTCGCGGGGAAAGGGCTGATTATACCGTTCGCGGACGGGCGCGCCGCGCGGCATGGCGCACGGGTCGGCGGGCGTGAGCCGGGTATGAGCCGGGCGTGGGGCATCCGCATCGCGAGCACCGCGCCGGCGCAAAAGATTCATGCGGGTCCGGCGGGGTTCGGATTGCCGCGCGCACCGACGCAAACGCGGCATGGCCGGCGGTGCAGGAGCACGCGGGCAGCGGCCTTCGCCTCGGGCGCGAAGCGCCGGACCTTGAACGCCAGGTCAGACGTCACGTTGGGCGTCATATCGAACGCCGCAGCTCGTCAACGTTGCGCGGCGGGCGGCGGCGGATCGGTCACGAAGCCGATGCGTTCGAGCCCCGCCTGTTGCGCGGCGCCCATGACTTGCGCGATCACTTCGTAGCGCGTCGAGCGCTCGGCGCGTAGCTGGATTTCCGGCTGCTCGGTCTGCTTGCCGGCCTCGGCGAATTGCGCACGCATCTGCGCGAGCGTGATCGGCTGGCTGTTCCAGTACAGCCGGCCGGCGGCGTCGATCGAAAGGGAAATGGTTTGCGGGGTCTGACGCGCGGGCGCCGCCGCGACCTTCGGCAGATCGAGCCGGATCGCATGCGAAAACAGCGGCGCGGTGATGATGAAAATCACGAGCAGCACGAGCATGACGTCAATCAGCGGCGTCATGTTGATCTCGGCCATCGGCGCGGCCGCCTGCTTTTTCTCGAGTCCGCCGAATGCCATATCGCCTCCTTGTGCTTCCTTGCGTCTGGGCCTGTCCGCGGGCTTGCCCGAGCTTGCAGAAGCGGGTACGCGCTTCCGCGATCCTTCGCGAGCCGCGGTGCGCCCCGGCCCGCCGCGCGTCAGCGGTGCGCTTCGTGCGCCGCCTGCTGCGCGCGCACTGGCGGCGGCACGTGCTCGGACGGCGCACACACGTAGACGTGCAGATCGTGCGCGAAGCCGTCGAGTTCCTCGGACAACTGCCGCGCGAGACGCCCGAGCACGTTGTACGCCAGCACGGCTGGAATCGCGACGACGAGACCGAACGCGGTCATGATCAGCGCTTCGCCAACCGGCCCGGCGACGTTTTCGATCTGCGCCTGGCCGCTCGCCGCGATGCTGCCGAGCGCGTGATAGATGCCCCACACAGTGCCGAGCAGGCCGACGAACGGCGCCGTGCTGCCGACCGACGCCAGCAGCACCTGGCCGAATTCGAGCCGCCGCTGCGACGCGTTGAGCGCCTGGCGCAGCGCCCGCAATACCCGTTCGCTACGCTCGACGCGCGCGAGCAGCGCGCCCGGAATGTCGACTTCGGCCGCATGCAGTGCCGCTTCGGCGAGCGGCGCGAACACGCGCTCGCGATCCACCCGGCGCAGCGTGGCGACGCCCTCGGACAATGTCGGCGCCTGCCAGAACTGCGCGATCGCCCGCGTGGCCTGGCGTTTCGCGCGAGTCAGGAACCAGCTCTTGACGAGCAGAAAGCACCAGCTCGCGATCGACATGGCCAGCAGTACGTACGCGACGCCATGCGTGATCGCGTCGCTCGTCTGCAGGTAATGGATGATGCCGCTGCCGCCTGCCATCTGACCTCGCCGTAGGAAAGTGACTTCAGGAGCGCGCTCGAAGCCGCGCGCCGGCGTGCGCCACGCGCCCGCTGAGCGCACTTAATGCACTCAGCGCACTCAACGCAGGCCAAGCACGTCCTGCATGTCGAAGAAGCCGGTTGCGTGGCCTTCGAGGAACCGTACAGCACGAAGCGCGCCTTGAGCATACGACAACCGGCTCGCCGATTTGTGCGTGATCTCGATGCGCTCGCCGATGCCGGCGAACAGCACCGTATGATCGCCGACGATGTCGCCACCGCGAATCGCCGAGAAGCCGATCGTGGACGGATCGCGCTCGCCGGTCACGCCTTCGCGACCGTAGACCGCGCATTCGTCGAGATTGCGGCCGAGCGCGTCGGCGATCACTTCGCCCATCGTCAGCGCGGTGCCGGACGGCGCATCGACCTTGTGACGATGATGCGCCTCGATAATCTCGATGTCATAGCCGGTCGCGAACTGGCGTGCCGCGTATTCGAGCAGCTTCAGCGTGACGTTCACGCCGACGCTCATGTTCGACGCGAACACGACGCCGATCTTCTCCGACGCCGCGCGCAACTGTGCTTTCTGCTCGTTATCGAAGCCGGTCGTGCCGATCACCATTTTCACGTTGTGGCGCTGCGCGGCTTCGAGGTGGCGCAGCGTGGCGTCCGGGCGCGTGAAGTCGATCAGATAGTCGGATTCGGCGAAGACGCGCTCGATGTCGTCGGTGAGCAGCACGCCGGTCTGCTTGCCGAGGAACGCGCCGGCGTCCTGCCCGGCCTGCGCGGAGTCCGCGCGGCACAGCGCACCGGACAGCGTCGCACCGGCATCGTTAAGGACTGTTTCGATGAGCATGCGGCCCATACGGCCCGATGCGCCAGCAATGGCAATTTTCATGACGATGAGGGTTCGTAAAAAGACACGGGCAGACACCACCCGCAGACACGCCGCGGCAATGCGGGCGAAAGCGGCGGCAGGCTGCGGAATCGGACAGCACGGCGAGGCGCCGCGCCTCGCGGGACAAGCGGAGAAATCCGGCGGGCGCCACGCGCGGCGCGCAGCCCGCCTTACAACACGGACAGTCTGATTACTCGCCCGTTCCCGAATTCGACGAGGAACCGGTGAGCGGTGCGTTCAGCGTCGGGCCGCCGCTACCCTGCGAGCCGA
>NZ_VWWM01000114.1:0-233 GCF_011752945.1 Paraburkholderia sp. Cy-641 | reverse complement strand
AAAAAAAAAAAAAAAAAAAAAAAAAAACTATGAGTTGTCGATATAAAAGAATAAATAAAATAAGTCACAGATAATATGGTATACTGGATATGCATAAACAAAGCATACTATAGTCGCAGAGTGAGCCGTGTACTGACAGTACGACACGTCGTACATACTACATCCACGCCTACTTGTTAGCTCCATGATATGAGAGCTGCACACAGACATGCAACTAGCGACTCTGTAGTATT
>NZ_VWWM01000113.1:0-7648 GCF_011752945.1 Paraburkholderia sp. Cy-641 | reverse complement strand
GCGGGCCCCGTGAAGCCGGCCTCGCCCGGACCCGGCGCCGGGCGCGGCGCGCCGAACAGCACGCTGCGCGGATTGGTGCTGAAGGTATCGGCGGCGCGGTCGATCGATTGCGCGGCCGAGCGCACGTCCTCGGTCAGCGAGTTCACGCGCGGCAGCGTCTCGTAGCCGACCCGCGCCGACAGATCCTGCAGCGACACGTTCATCTCGGCGAGCGCGTCGCCGGCCTGCTGCGCCGCCGTGCCGACCTTGTTCAGATTGCGCTCGAACGGGCCGTCCGGACGGTTCAGGCTCGTAATCATCCGGTTAGTCGAGGCGAGCGTGCGATTCAGCTGATCGACCGTGGCGGGCAGCTTGCCCGCGACCGGCGCGATCTGCTGGCTCAGCCCGGCGATGCCGGACGCGGCCTGCTGGATGCTCGCGGCCGTGTCGTGCAACTGCGCGACCATTTCCGGCGACAGCATGTCGTTGACGTTGTCGGTGACTTTTTCGAGCTTGCGCAGCAGCACGTCGCCGCGCTGCTGCAACTGGTCGAGCAGGCCCGGGCGCATCGGCAGCTGCGCGACCTGCTGCACCGACGACGGCAGCGGCGTCAGATCGCGCCCGGTGTCGTCGAGCTGGATGAACGCGATGCCGGTCACGCCTTGCAGGCCGAGGCTGCCGAACGTCGAATGGGTGATCGGCGCGTGTTCGTCGACCATGATGCGGATCATGATCTGCCCCGGATGGCTCGGATCGAACTTGATCGACTGCACGCGGCCGACGTCGAGACCGCGAAAGCGCACCGCCGCGTCGGCAAAAAGCCCCGTCACGTTGGTGCGCGCGATCAGGTCGTACGGCACCCGCACGGTGCGATCGACGTTGAACAGAAATGCGGCGAGCGCGACCGCCGCCGTCAGCACGACCGTGAAAAGCCCGGCCCAGAATGCGTGTGCTTTGTTTTCCATTGTCAGGTTTCCTGGTTCATGGCGGCCCGGTTCATAACGGCAGACCTCATAGCGGCAACTCGGACGACGCCGCTTCGAGCGCGGCCCGCGGCAGCTTCGCGCGGCGCTCGGGCGGCAACGCCTGCAGCGCGCGGCGCCCGCGCAGGCCGAGGAAATATTCGCGGATAAACGGATGATCGACGCCCGCCGCCTCTTCGACCGGCGCGTTGACGAGCACCTTGCGATCGGCAAGCACGGCGACGCGCGTCGAGATCGCGACCATTGTGTCGAGGTCGTGCGTAATCATCACGACCGTGAGGCCGAGCGCGCGATGCAGCGCGGAGATCAGCTCGACGAATTCGTCGGACGCCTGCGGGTCGAGCCCGGCGGTCGGTTCGTCGAGGAACAGCAGTTCGGGTTCGAGCGCGATCGCGCGCGCGATGCCGACCCGCTTGATCATGCCGCCCGACAGCGCCGACGGCATCTTCGACGCGTGCTTGCACGGCAGCCCGACCATTTCGAGCTTCAGCATCACGATGTCGCGCAGCAGGTCTTCGGGCACGCGGCCGAGCTCGCGCACCGGCTGCGCGACGTTGTCGAACACCGACAGCGACGAGAACAGCGCGCCGCGCTGGAACAGCATGCCGGAGCGGCTGCGCATCAGCAGCGCGGTGTCGGGCGAGATGGTCGCGAGGTCCTGGCCGAACAGCTTGATGGTGCCCGACGAGGGCCGCTCGAGGCCGAGAATCTGCCGCACCAGCGTGGTCTTGCCCGAACCCGAGCCGCCGACGATCGAGACGATCTCGCCGCGCCGCACCTCGAGGCTCAGGTGCTGATGCACGATGTTGCGGCCGTAGCGCTTGGTGATGTCGTTCACCTCGATCACCGGCTCGGCGATCGACGGCACGGGCTGGCCGCGCACGGCTTCGGTCAGTGGCGCGATCATCCGAGCCCCACGTTCTGGAAGAGGATCGCGAACACCGCGTCCGCGAGAATCACGATGGTGATCGAGGTCACCACCGAGGTCGTCGTGCCTTCGCCGAGACTCTGCGAATTGGCCTTGATACGGAAGCCGAAATGACAGCCGGTGATCGCGATCAGCATGCCGAACACCGCGCCCTTGCCGAGACCGATCCAGAGATTCGCGATCGGCACGACGACGGGCAGCTGCTGCGCGAAGAAGTTCATGTCGATGCCGAGCACGAGTTTCGCGGCGAGCGCGCCGCCCGTCAGCGAGATGATGTTGGTCCACATCACGAGCAGCGGCATCGCGATGCCGAGCGCGACCACGCGCGGCAGGATCAGCCGCAGGCCGTGCGGGATGCCCATCACGCGCATCGCGTCGAGTTCCTCGGTCACGCGCATCACGCCGATCTGCGCGGTGATCGCCGAGCCCGAGCGGCCCGCCACCAGAATCGCCGAGAGCACCGGGCCGAGTTCGCGGATCACCGCGAGGCCGAGAATATTGACGATGAACTGGTTCGCGCCAAAGATGCGCAACTGCTGCGCCGACAGATAGCTGAGCACGATGCCGATCAGGAACGCGACGAGCGCCGTGATCGGCAGCGCGCGCGCGCCGGCGTTGTAGATGTTCGCGGAGATTTCGGTCCACGGCGTGAGCTTCGGCTTGCGCACGATCGCGAGCAGGTCGAGCACGACGCGCCCGAGCATTGCGACGCCGCCGTACAGATGCTCGAAGAACGAGAAGAGCCCGAGGCCGAGGCGCGTGAACGGATCGAGGCGCTTGACCGGCTCGGCGCCCTCGCGCACCGTGTCGAGCAGCGCGATGCGCTCGAAGATGTCGCGTTGCGTGTCGGTGAGCGCGGTGCCGGGCGGCATCTTGTGGCCCCATACGCGCCACAGCGCCTGGCCGCCGACGTGATCCATCCTGTCGATACGCGACAGGTCCCACTCGCCGATGCCCTGCGCGCCGGTCAGCGAACGCAGCAGCGGGATCACGTGCCCGGTGTCGCGATCGCGCGCGAGCGCGAGCGCCGTCCACTGGCCCGAGAGACGGACGATCTTGCCTTGGCTGCCGGCCGCGACTTCGAGGCCGGGCGGAGTGTCGTAGTTCAAGGATCGCGGAAGCTGGTTATCGGATGAAGGGCCATTGTAGCGAACGACGGGCCGATGATGTCCGCACCGATCCGCACGCCAATCCCGCCGAAGGTCGCTGTCGCTACAATAGGTGCCATGAATGCTTCCAAGTCTCCCACGCCCTCTCCTGCAACGGCCAATGCGGCCGAGGCCGACTGGCGCATCGACCGCGAGCGCGCGGTCAGGCTGTTCGGTGCGCATGCGCATGACTGGCCGATCGAAATCGTCGAGGAAACCGGCTCGACCAATGCCGACCTGATGGCCCGCGTGAAGGCGCTGCCGCGCCGCGCGAGCGCGCTGCCGCGGCCGATCGTGCGGGTCGCGTATCTGCAAACCGCGGGGCGCGGCCGCCGCGGCCGGCCGTGGTATGCGGAACCCGGCAATGCGCTGCTGTTTTCGGTCGCCTGCGTGCTGCCGCGTCCGCTCGAAGGGCTCGCGGGACTGAGCCTCGCGGTGGGCGTCGCGCTCGTCGACGGGCTGCGCTCGCTGCCGGTCGCCGGTCCCGGGCAGATCGCATTGAAGTGGCCGAACGACGTGCTGCTCGAAGGCGACAAGCTCGCCGGCATCCTGATCGAAACCGCGTGGAGCACCGAGTACGCGAGCGCGGTCGTGATCGGCATCGGCACCAACGTGAAGGGCGCCGACGCACTCGCGGCGAAGGTCGGCGCGCTGCATGCCGACGTGCCGCCGCAGGCGCGCGGCACCGTGCCGACCGCGCTGCAGCGCGCGCTGCCGAACGCGAATCTGACCGACACGCTCGCCGCCGAGCTGAACGCGCTCGAACCGGCGTTGCAGCGCTTCGGCGCCGACGGCTTCGCGCCGTTCCAGCCGCGCTGGAACGCCGTGCATGCGTACGCGGGCCGCGACGTCGTGCTGCTCGAACAAGGCGAGGAAATCGCGCGCGGCGTGGCAGCCGGCGTCGACGAACACGGCCAGTTGCTGCTCGATACGGCCGCCGGTCGCCAGAGCATCGCGACCGGCGACGTGTCGCTGCGCCTCGCCGACGGTGCCGCATGACGCAGCACGCGCCTTCTCTGCTGATCGACGCGGGCAATAGCCGGATCAAATGGGCATGCGTGGACGCGGATGGCACGCAACTGGCGGCCGGAGCGCTAGCACACGAGGATGTCGCGCGGTACGGCTTGCAAGCCGATGCGGGGCCGGTGTCCGGTCTGCGGGGGGATTCGACGCCTGGCTTGCAGTCGGGCTTGCAGGCTGTGTCGCGGAGTAACGCGTCGGCGGGCTCGACGCCCACGTTGCGGCCTGCTTCATCGCCCGGATGGTCGGGCTTGCCGACACCGCGCGGCGCGTGGTTGTCCAACGTCGCCGGCGCGGACGTCGCGGCGCGCATTGCCGCGCTCGTCGACGCGCACTGGCCGCAACTGCCGCTCACGACGATCCGCGCGAGCGCGCGTCAATGCGGCGTCGTCAATGGCTACACGACGCCGCACACGCTCGGCAGCGATCGCTGGGCCGGCATGATCGGCGCGCATGCGGCGTTTCCCGGCGAACATCTGCTGCTCGCGACATTCGGCACCGCGACGACGCTCGAAGCGTTGCGCGCGGACGGCTCGTTCGTCGGCGGACTGATCGCGCCGGGCTGGACGCTGATGATGCGCTCGCTCGGCGAACACACCGCGCAATTGCCGACGCTCGATGCCGCGCGCGCACGCGGCCTGCTCGACGCCGGCAACGACGCCGGGGCAGGCCGCCGCGGCCCGTTTTTCGCGACCGATACGCCGCGTTCGCTCTCGGCCGGCTGCACGCTCGCGCAGGCGGGACTGGTCGAGCGCATGTGGCGCGATCTGCAGGACGAGTGGCAGGTGCCGGTGCGGCTCGTCGTCAACGGCGGCGCCGCGGACGAGGTGGCGAGCGCGCTCAAAGTACCGCATACTCGCCACGATTCGCTCGTGCTGTCGGGCCTCGCGCTGATTGCCGCCGAGGATTCGGCGCGGCAGGGCGGTTGATCGACGTCATGATCGGTGCGCGACAAATGCGGGGAGCCAAGTCCGCGACCGGCACCCGACTCGCGCACTCGTGAACCGCCACGGCAGGTCGCCCGCGCGCCCGCTTCCGGCACCTCACCCTGATCCCGGCTCAACTTCTTCTGGACTGGAACCCTCAACCATGCTTCGCGGGCTGATCGCCATTCTGATTCTTGCCAACGTGCTGGCTTTCGCCACATCGCTGGGCGCATTCGGGCCGGTGCCCAGCGCCAGTAGCCGCGAGCCCAATCACCTGAACCGGCAGATTCATCCGGAGTCGCTGACAGTGCGGCCCGTCAGCGCCGCCGATGCGGCCGACCAGGCGGTCGTCGGCGGACCGGCGCCGCAAGCGCCGATTTCGACGTCGGCGTTGCCGCAGTAGCGAAGCGGCTGAAGCGATCGAAGCAGTCGGTCAGCCCTGCGTGCGCACCTTCTTCAGCAGCGCGGTCGTCGAGCGATCGTGCTCGAACGGAATCGCCAGCGCCTTGCCGCCCCAGCCGCGCACGATTGCCGATTCGGGCAGCGCGTCCATATCGTAGTCGCCGCCCTTCACGAGCACGTCCGGCCGCAGCGCCGAAATCAGTTCGACCGGCGTTTTTTCGCCGAAGCTCACCACGTAGTCGACGCTTTCGAGCGCCGCGAGCAAGGCCATCCGGTCGGCTTCGTGGTTGATCGGCCGGTCGTCGCCCTTGCCGAGCATGCGCACCGACGCATCGCTATTCACGCCGACGATCAGACAGGCGCCGAGCGCCTTCGCATCGGCGAGATAGGTCACGTGTCCGCGATGCAGAATGTCGAACACTCCGTTCGTGAGTACGACCGGCGCGGTCAGCGAAGGACGCAGTTTCACCAGGGCATCGCGCGTCAGAATCTTGCGTTCGAAAATAGCGGGCATCGCGGGGGTATGGAAAGAGGAAAAAGAAAGTGCCGTCACGATACACGCTGGACGGCCTCAAGCAAAACGGTCCGGCAAGCTCGCGCCTGCCGGACCGTTTCTATTTGCCTTTCGATGCCGTGCTTTAAAGCAGCGCCTCAAGGCAATGCCTCAAAGCAACAGGGGAACCGTGCAACCTCGTTTGCGGTGACTGCGCCGCAGCCCGGCTCCGCGCATCGGGATCGAAGCGCCACCACCACTGCCGGCGTCAGCGCTCATGCCCTCACGCCGGTTGCGCCGGCGCCTGACCGTCGACCTGCAAACGCGCGACCACTTCCTTGCGATAACGATTCAGTTCCTGCGCCGTGTCGAACGTGCGCTCGAACAGCAGCGACAGGTTGTGGAGGATGCGCTCGACCACTTTCTTTTCCCAGCCGTCGTCGAAACGGATCTGCTCGTCGAGCCAGCGCTCGAGCCATTCCGGATCGGGCAGGCGCGATTGAATCGTGTCGCGCGGGAACAGCGCCTGATTCACGTGCAGGTTGGTCGGGTGCAGCGGCTTTTCGGTGCGGCGCGCCGACGCCATCAGCACGCCGATTTTCGCGAACGCGGCACGCGCGATGTCGCCGGTTTGCGCCATCGCCTTCTTCATGTAGCGCAGATACGCGCCGCCATGCCGCGCCTCGTCGCGCGAAATGGTTTCGTAGATGTGCTTGATGACCGGCTCGGTGTGCCATTCGGCGGCACGGCGATACCAGTGATTGAGGCGGATTTCGCCGCAGAAGTGCAGCATCAGCGTTTCGAGCGGCGGCGCGGGATCGAACTCGAAGCGCACCGCGTGCAGTTCCTCTTCGGTCGGGACCAGTTCCGGCTTGAAGCGGCGCAGATATTCCATCAGCACCAGCGAATGCTTCTGTTCCTCGAAGAACCACACGCTCATGAACGCGGAGAAATCGCTGTCGTGATGGTTGTCACGCAGAAACATTTCCGTGGCGGGCAACGCCGACCATTCGGTGATCGCGTTCATCTTGATCGTCGCGGCCTGCTCGTCGGTCAAGAGCGATGCATCGAACTTGTCCCAGGGAATGTCCTTCTCCATGTCCCAGCGAACGGATTCGAGCGATTTATAAAGTTCCGGATAAAGCATGGTGTTCATAGTCCCGCCCCTGTTCTGCGCATACTGTCTGTGTCTGTTGCTGCTACGTGTAACCGTTTTGCCACGGCGAACGAACGTACCGTTTGTCGGCCAAGCATTCAATTTTACGCGCTAATCTGCTGCCCATAGGCATCGGGAAGCAAAGAAGTCCGGGCGTTGGCACAGGAACCTGAAACATGAATCAGGCGCTGTGCGGCCAACCGTGGGTGAGGAATACCCTGTGCCTGAGGTCGAGCCAGTCTGCGTTGGAAACCGCACCGTCCAGCCCTGCGCCGGTGGTGCCGGCGGCAAACGACGCGTGGGCGGCGGGATTGGTTCTTTTCTGCGTGCCCCCAAAGCCAGATAAAGCTTACACAATCATAGCATGCGGACCAGGTGAAACCTGTGACAGAACCGGCTCGATCGCACGATGGTATTGACTTTCCGCAACACTGAGCCGAGTTCGCGGAAGCGGCAATGAGCGACGCTGCGGCAATGGCGGAGCGCGGCCGAAGCGACGCCCCGCCACCGCGCTCATTGCGGCTTCTTCGCCCCCCCTGCGCTCGCGCCAGCCGCGCGTTTGGCCGCCGGCGCCGCGCGCTTCGCGGCCGGCCGTTTCGCGGTGGGCTTCGCG
>NZ_VWWM01000112.1:0-7797 GCF_011752945.1 Paraburkholderia sp. Cy-641 | reverse complement strand
CCACCATCGCCATGACCGCCATCTCCATGGCCACCATCGCCATGACCGCCATCTCCATGGCCACCATCGCCATGACCGCCATCTCCATGGCCACCATCGCCATGACCGCCATCTCCATGGCCACCATCGCCATGACCGCCATCTCCATGGCCACCATGCCCACCGTCACCATCCCCATCACCGCCATGCCCATGCCCATGCCCATGATGACCATGTCCACCATGACCATGCCCGCCATCTCCACCGGAATCACCACCGTTGCCGGCGTCTCCCCCCGAGCCGTCACCTCCGGTCCCGCCGTTACCGTCGCCATTACCGTTACCGCTACCATTACCGCCATTACCGGCGTTACTGCCATTCCCGTTGTTCCCGCCGGTGCCTCCCGAGCCGGAGTTGGCCGCGCTGTTTCCGCCGCTCAGGCCATTGCCGCCCGTGCTTGTCGACGGCGCCCCGCTACTCTGCGGGCCCGTCGGCGCAGCCGAAGCGAGCCCCACCGATGCGAAGCCCGCTCCGCCTCCCTGAGTCGCGCAGCCGGGCCCGGCACCGCTCGAACATCCGCTGCCCGATGTCTGCGCGCCCGCCATCGCCGCATAAAGGCTCACAGCCACCGCCAAAGCCGCGCGCCGCGTACCCAGCTTCCACGCGTCCCCGTTATGCTTTTTCATTTCAATCTCCTAATTATTCCATCCAGAACGACCGGTCCAAATAACGAGTGAATCTCCGCTCATCGAGAAAACGGAAATCCGAAGCCCGACCGACTTCGCCTCGTGCGAAATAAAACCCGTCACACGGGACACTTCTCTCTCGGAAAATCCCCGGTCCGATTTGGCGTACTTCGAGAGAATCGGCTGGCTGTGCGCCGAACTAATCGTTAAAGCAGCACAGCAAGGCTTGATGGACGTTGAAGTTATGCGCAGAGCAATCAGGTGACCGTGCGCTAGACCACGCAATGCGATATCGCCGATATTCGCGGCAACGTTCCGCACTCGTTCGACGAAGCGGCATCAATCGAAATAAGCCCTGAAACAAGCCATGAATCGTTTGTTCTGACATTCGCCTCACATTATTGACAGCACCAGAAGCGAATCGAAAATAGCGCAATCATCGAGGGTTTTCGCGTACTCAACCGGACTCTTTACATATCGCCTCTTTTATTCATGTGTTTCTCCGCACATAAAACGAAAAATGCCCAAAGGCGAATGAGCGCAATCCCACAGACAGGGTAGATAAAAGCCGCCGCGCCGTTTCACAAACATCGCGCCGTCAAAACCGCCTCCTCGCGCCGGAAAAAAATCTCCGCCGATGTGCGCTAGCGCTCATACATCGGCGCACGCATCGACCACCGCAACCGCCGACATGCGAAGCAACGCAGCAGCCCGCCGCCGCTTCCGAACACTCGCCATCGAAGCCGCAATCGCAATCGGCCCTGCAGACACACTCCCGCGCGCCGCAAAGTGTCGCGGCGCAACCATCAGCGCGGCGCGAACCAACACTTCATCGCGCGATCTTTTTCCGAAGCATGTGCACCATCCGTGCGATCGCGACCGGCCATCGACACCTGCACGCCGCGCAAACGCCTGTCGCGCGAGCGATTGCGCCGCGACGTCCGCGAGCGCGGGTATACCTTTGTTTGACTTCGGCGCGCCGCCCCGTTTACTGGACGCACACCGACCTCCCGATACGCGTTCCCTCGGCGGCGTCCATTTAGTTTGGTCTTCTGAATAGCGCGGCGGGAGCGTCTGCCACTCTCCTGCGAGGTACGCCATGGTCACGATATCCAGCAGCGCAATCGACGCATTCAAAGCCGGCCTGCGCGGCCCGCTTCTCCTGCCCGACACGCCGGATTTCGACGCGGCGCGCAGCATCTGGAATGCGATGATCGACCGCTATCCCGCGATGATTCTGCGTTGCGCCGGCGCGGCCGACGTGCGCAGCGGCATCGCCTTCGCGCGCGACAACGGCCTGCCGCTCGCGGTTCGCGGCGGCGGCCACAACATCGGCGGCAGCGCGCTATGCGACGACGGGCTCGTGCTCGATCTGTCGTCGATGAAATCCGTGCGCATCGATCCGGCCGCGCGGCGCGCCTATGTCGAACCGGGCGCGACGCTGCACGATTTCGATCACGAAGCGCAGGCATTCGGACTCGCGACACCGCTCGGCATCAACTCGACGACCGGCGTCGCGGGGCTCACGCTCGGCGGCGGATTCGGCTGGCTCAGCCGCCGCTACGGCATGACGGTCGACAACCTCGTGGCCGCCGACGTCATCACGGCCGACGGCGAATTGCGTCGCGCGAGCGCCACCTCGCACGACGATCTGTTCTGGGCGATTCGCGGCGGCGGCGGCAATTTCGGCGTCGTCACGCAGTTCGAGTTCGATCTGCATCCGCTCGGCCCGCTCGTGTACGGCGGCCTCGTCGTGCTGCCGTTCGGGAACGCGAAAGACGCGCTCGTCAGCTACCGCGCCGCCGCGCCCGCGATGCCGGAAGAACTCGCCGTGTGGGCCGTTGCGCGGCTCGCGCCGCCGCTGCCGTTCCTGCCGCCCGACGTACACGGCCAGCCAGTGCTCGTCTTTGCGATGTGCTACACCGGCCCCGTCGAAAACGGTCCGGCCGCGGTCGAGCACGTGCGCGGCTTCGGCGCGCCGCTTGGCGAACATCTCGGGCCGATGCCGTACGAAACGTGGCAACAGGCGTTCGATCCGCTACTCACGCCCGGCGCGCGCAACTACTGGAAGTCGCACAATCTCGCCGACATCGACGATGGTCTGATCGACGCCTTGATCCGTGCGATCGACACGCTGCCGTCGCCGCAATGCGAGATCTTTTTCGGACTGATCGGCAGGCAAACGCAGCGCGTGGCGGTCGACGCAACCGCCTATCCGAACCGCGACACGCTCTATGCGATGAACGTGCATGGCCGCTGGGACGATGCGCGCGACGACGACCGCTGCATCGCATGGGCGCGCGAATTCTTCGAGGCGGCGCGGCCCTTCGCGCTCGGCAGCGTGTACGTGAACTTCATGACGCAGGAGGAAAGCGGCCGCATCGCCGAAGCGTACGGGCCGAACTACGAGCGGCTCGTCGCCGTGAAGAACCGCTACGACCCCGGCAATCTGTTCCGCCACAATCAGAACATCCGTCCGACGCCCTGACTACGCTAGCCGTCCTGACCGCGCGCGGCCGGGAGCCGGCCTCGCGCACGCCCCACCGCCACGACGAGGCACACCGCCCCGGCCCCACAGCGACGCGCGCTTCGACACGCCTTGGGCACACAATCTGCTGGATCATTCGCACACGTCCCGGCACACTGGCGGCGCAGCGTTCCCGTTCCAAATCAACGGCCACGACGCGCGCAAGGAAACTCCCGCGCGTAAAACAGAACAAACGAAAGCAGGCGAAACCGCCGCACTCTCCGATCACGTACAAAACACAAAACGCGTTCGACACGCAAAGGAAAACAGTCATGCGCAGACGACAGTTCATCATGACCGGCAGCGCTGCTCTCGCCGTCGCGGGCCTGAACCTCACCGGTTGCACGACGACTTCGCCGGCTTCCGGCGCCTCGCCCGCAGCCAACGCCGGCAAGCGCGACACGATCAACGCGGGCATCGACTCGACGCTCGCGCGTCTGTACGAAAACGTCGACGGCTCGCGCGATCTCGTCGCCAAGGCGCGTGGCGTGCTGGTGTTCCCGTCGGTGATCGCGGCCGGCTTCTGGGTCGGCGGACAGTACGGCGAAGGCGCGCTGCGCATCGACGGACGCACGGTCGGCTACTACAGCACGCTCGCGGGTTCGTTCGGCTTGCAGATCGGCGCGCAGTCGAAGGCGCTCGTGTTCCTGTTCATGACGAAGGAAGCCCTCGACGATTTCCTGCATAGCCAGGGATGGGCGGTCGGCGCAAACGCGACCGTCGCGGTGCTGAAGGTCGGCGCGAACGGCGCGGTCGATACGTCGACCGCGACGAGCCCGGTGCAGGCTTTCGTGCTGACCAACGGCGGCCTGATGGCGGGCGTTTCGCTCGAAGGCACGAAGGTTTCGCGTCTGATTATTTGAGCGCGGAGATTGGCGTCACCGCGTATTGGCACAGGGCCATTCGTATAGATCGGCTTCACAACCGCGCTACGCCGCACCGTCTCTATCACGGACCATCGCGCAACCTTCGGGCAACCGTCGCGCAACCGCCCGCCGCTTGCGCGACGGTCCGCGCGGCGCTCAGCGACCCGATTCATCGTACTACGGTAGAATTGCGGCCTTTCGCAAAGCGTTCCGCCTTCGGCTGACGCCTCCTTCGCGCCGCCACCTGCATCGCCATGTGCGCGCGCTTGCACCGCGCGCTCGCGCGCCCACCTCGTTGACCATGAACACCGCTAGTCCCGCTCCCGGTCGGCCCGCGCGGCTTTCCGGCATCCGCAGCAACGTGCTCGCCGGCCTGACCTCGTCGTTCGCGCTCGTGCCCGAATGCATCGCGTTCGCGCTGGTCGCCCATCTCAATCCGCTGATGGGCCTGTATGGCGCATTCTTTATCTGCACCGTCACCGCCCTGTTCGGCGGACGGCCCGGCATGATCTCGGGCGCCGCCGGTTCGATGGCCGTCGTGATCGTCGCGCTGGTCGTGCAGCACGGCGCGCAATATCTGCTCGCCACCGTGATACTGAGCGGCCTGCTGATGGTGCTGTTCGGCGCATTGCGGCTCGGCAAGCTGATCCGCATGGTGCCGCATCCGGTGATGCTCGGCTTCGTCAACGGACTCGCGATCGTCATCGCCAGCGCGCAGCTCGCGCACTTCAAACAGATCACGCCGCACGGCGAAACATGGCTGCGCGGCAGCGCACTCGCGACGATGTGCGCGCTCGTCGCGCTGACGATGGCGATCGTCTATCTGCTACCGCGCCTCACGCGCGCCGCGCCGCCCGCGCTGGTGGCGATTCTCGGCGTCGGCCTGTTCACGCAGCTGCTGCATCTGCCGACCCGCACGCTCGGCGACATGGCGCATATCGCGGGCAACCTGCCGGCGCTGCATCTGCCCGACGTGCCGCTAAATCTGGACACGCTGCGCATCATCCTGCCGTACGCGGTGCTGATGGCGATCGTCGGTCTGCTCGAAACGCTGCTCACGTTCAATCTGACCGACGAGATCACCGAAACGCGCGGTCAGCCGAATCGCGAATGCGTGGCGCTCGGCGCCGCGAATATCGCCTCAGGACTGTTCGGCGGCATGGGCGGCTGCGCGATGATCGGCCAAACCATGATCAACCTGAATTCGGGGGGGCGCTCGCGGCTGTCGGGGATCGTCAGCGGCGTGATGATCCTGCTGTACATCCTGTTCCTGTCGCCGCTGATCGAGCGGATTCCGCTCGCGGCGCTGGTCGGCGTGATGTTCGTGGTCGCGCAGCAGACCTTCGCATGGGGGTCGCTGCGCGTGCTCGGCAAGGTGCCGCGCAACGACGCGCTCGTGATCGTCGCGGTCACGGTCATTACCGTGTTCGCCGATCTCGCGATCGCGGTGATGTGCGGCATCGTGATCGCCGCGCTCAACTTCGCGTGGCAGCATGCGCGCGAAATTCATGCGCACGCCGAGGATCGCGCGGGCCACCGGACCTACGTGCCGCGCGGCACGCTGTTTTTCGCGTCGACCACGCGCTTTCACGAACTGTTCGATCCGGCGCGCGACCCGGCGAACGTGACCGTCGATTGCAGCCATCTGCTGCTCGCCGATCATTCGGCGCTCGCGGCCTTGCAGGGACTCGCCGAGCGTTATCGCAAGGCGGGCAAGCAGTTGAGCATGAAGAACCTGTCGGAGCGCAACCGCCAGTTGCTGAGCCGCGCGGGCGTCGGCTTCGCTTGAGGCTTCGTTTGGGACCTCGCCTGAGGCCGCGGGCCGAGGTCAGGGTCGGGGTCGGGGTCGTGCTCAGGCTCAGGCACGAGCAAGGACACGCGGGCGTACACACTTCGCCAGCAAGCACCGCGTAGCCGCGTTCCTTCCCGCCGGTAGCGCGCGCCGCTTCGACTGCAGCGTCAACGCCACGACCGTCTCACTCCGCCGACAGCGGCAGCGTCAACTCCGCCACCTCGCAGCGCGGCCACTGCCGCAGCACCTCGGGAGAAAGCAGCAGCTTGGCGGCCCGCACGCCCGCGCCCATGACGACCTGCATGCGCTCCATCACCGCGGCGTCGACGAGAATGCGCCAGTCCTGCGGCAGACCGAACGCGGTAATCCCGCCGAACTCCATCCGGCTATGCTCGACCGCCGTCTCGCGCTGCGCGAACGAGAGCCGCTGCGCGCCGAGCACGGCCTTCACCGCGCCGTTGACGTCGAGCCGCCGCGAACCGAGCGAAACGAGCGCCGCGTAATGCTCGCCGCCGTCCTTTTTGTAGCGGATCACGATCGTGTTCGCGCAGTCTTCGAGGCCGAAGCCGTAGCGCGCGCTGAAGGCGGCGGTATCGGAAGCGTCGTCGGTCACGCCGAACACCGTGATGCCCTGCGCCGGCAATTGTTCGACGACGTGCGCGGGCAGATGCGCGCCCCATTGATCGGCGGCGATGACGTCCAGTTGCTGTACGAATTCGTGCGAATGCATGGTGACGAGAAAGGTGAAGGGAATCCGCTGCATTCTAGCGGCATGCGCGGCGGCCGCGCAGCGCATGCATACCTGCCCGCGCGACGATGTGACGGCGTGACGACGCATGGGCGCTGTGTCTTCGTCACGACGGCCCGCGTCGCTTAGCTTGTATAGTGGCGGGCACACGGCTTGCGGAGGGCACGCAAGCGAAAGCCGCCCGCCGCGACAAGACGCGACGGCCCGGCACCGTTCGGAACACGACCATGGACCTCGACTCCTTCTCCACCGGGAACCTTCAGCAGGCAGCGCGCAAGCAGGCCAACTGGGTAATCGGCGCGCTGCGGCAATTCTCGGACAACCGCTGTCCGGCGCAGGCGGCCAGCATCGCGTTCTACGCGGCCTTCTCGCTTGCGCCGACGCTCGTGATGGTGATCGCCGTGGCCGGCTGGTTCTTCGGCGCGGCGGCCGCGCGCGGCGAACTGTACGGCCATATCAACGGCCTGATCGGCAATCAGGCCGCCGAGGGCGTGCAGACGATCGTCGAGAACGCGCATCATGCGGGCGCCAAAGGCGGCGTCGCGGCGATCATTTCGTTTTCGCTGCTGGCGATCGGCGCATCGGCGACGTTCTCGTCGCTCAACAGCGCCCTCAATATAGTGTGGCCCTACACCGGGCCGCGCACGTCGGGCGTGCTCGCGCTCGTGCGCGTGCGGCTGGTCTCGTTCGGGCTCGTGCTCGGCGTAGCGTTTCTGCTGATCGTCTCGCTCGTGCTCGATACGGTGATCGTCTTCATCGGCAACTGGCTGTGGGGCAACTCGCCCTATGTCGTGATCGGCAACCTGCTGCAACTCGGCGTCGGGCTGCTTGTGCTGGTGTTCGCGTTCGCCGGGCTGCTCAAGTTCCTGCCCGACGCGAAGGTGCTGTGGCGCGACGCGCTGGTCGGCGGCCTCGTCGCGGCCGTGCTGTTCACGGCCGGCAAGAAGCTGTTCGCGCTCTATCTCGCGCATGCCGGCATGGCCAGTTCGTTTGGCGCGGCCGGCTCGCTCGCGGTGCTGCTGATGTGGCTGTACTTCTCGGCGGCGGTGCTGCTGCTCGGCGCGGAGTTCTCGGCGGCGCGCGGGCGCCTGCACGATCCGCGCGGCGGCTGGGGCATGCAGAACGGCGCGCCGCCGGGCAGCCGCGCGAAGCTCGCGTCGGTGCTGGCCGCGTCGACGGTCGGCATGGATGCGGCGCCG
>NZ_VWWM01000111.1:0-8374 GCF_011752945.1 Paraburkholderia sp. Cy-641 | reverse complement strand
AGGCGATCCGCCATCACGATGCCGACTGGGAAGGGTATCGGGACCGCCAGCGCCGCATCATCGCGCGCTATCTGTCGACGAACGCCGAAGTCGTGGCGCGCTATGACGGGTTGCTGCTGCAGCTGGAATCCGCTCCAGCCCGGACATCATGATCGAAGACGCGAGGGGCGAGCCATGACGGTTCAACTGCCTGTTTCCGTACAGGCACAACGCCTGCTCGATCGCGGCGACCTGATCGGTGCGGCGAAACTGATCGACGGCCACGGCACGCTGGAGTCGACGGATGCTTTGCTGCTGGCGATCACGAGCCGCATCATGCGCATGCGTGGTCACGCGTCCAGGGCGGCCGCGCTCGCGGACCGGGCGCTCGCGCTCGACGCGAACAACGGCCTCGCGCTGCTGGAGCGCGCGAGGCAGGCCTCGGCGGCGGGCGATCCGCTTGCCGCGAACGGCTGGTATGCGCGCGCCTATCGAAACATGCCGGATGGCGAGACGTGGGTGCTCGAATGGATCGAGTTGCAGATGGGGCAGCCGGACGGCCCGAACATGCTCGACGTGGCGACCCGCTTCTGCGCGGCACAGCCCGCCAATGCACTGGGCTGGTTCCAGCTTGGCCTGCTGTATCAGCGCGTGGGCCGGCACGATGCCGCTCTCGCGGCGTACGCGAAGGCCGACCGGCTCGACCCGGCTGTATCGATGCTGCAGAACAACACCGCGGCGGCCCATATCGAACTCGGCAATCTGCCGCGGGCGAAAGCGATTCTCGAACCGCTTCTGGTGCGCGAGCCGGGGAATGCGCTGGCCTGGAACAATCTGTCGGTCGTCCTGCTCGGCCTGCGCGATCTCGCCGGCGCGGAAGTCGCGTCCGAACGCGCCTGCACGCTGGCGCCCGATTACCCGGTGGCGCTTGTGACCCGCGTGCAGGTCCTGAAGGAACGGCAGCAATGGGATGCCGCGCTGGCTGTCGCGCAGCGCGCCGGGCAACTGGACCCGGCCAATCCGTTGGTCATCTGGGCGTTGGCCATGCTGCAACTGGCACAGGGCGATTACGCGAACGGCTGGGCGAACCACGAATCACGCTGGTTCGGCTCGCGCGAGTTGCGCGACGCGGTGCCGAACCTGCCGTCGCCGCGCTGGAATGGCGAATCGTTCAAGGGCCGCACATTGTTCGTGTGGGGCGAGCAGGGGAATGGCGATGCGATCCAGTTCGCGCGCTTCCTGCCACGGATCGCGGCGCGCGTTCACGAGGAAGGAGGACGGCTCGTCTACTGCTGTTTCTCGCAACTGCTGCCGTTGTTCGCGCGCAGCTTCGCGGAGAGTGTCGATGAGATCGTGCCGCACGATACGGCGGTTCTTCCGGCGCACGATTTTCATTTGCCGCTCGGCAGCCTGCCGCTCGTGCTTGGCGTAACAGAGGATCGTCTCGCCGATGCCGCGCATTATCTGAAGCCCGCTTCCGATGCCGTCGCGCGCCGGAGCGCGGGGCCGCGTGCACAACGGCCTCTGCGCGTCGGGCTCGTCTGGAGCGGCAGCCGTACGCATCAGCGCAATCCGCTGCGTGCGATCGATCCGTTGCTCTATGCGCGTGCATTTCATGGCGTCGAAGGCGTCGAGTTCATGTGTCTGCAGGTCGATGCCGCCGACGATGTCGCGGCGATGCGGCATGCGGGTCTGTCCATCGAAGACCCCACCGTGGCATGGGGATCGTATGACGACACCGCCTCGGCGCTGTCGACGCTCGATCTCGTGGTGACGGTCTGTACGTCGGTGGCGCATCTCGCCGGCGCGCTCGGTGTGCCGACATGGCTATTGCTGGACGTCAATCCGCACTGGGTCTGGTCGACGGAGCGTACCGACAGCGCGTGGTATCCGGGCCTGAAGCTTTATCGGCAGAGCGCGTACCGGCAGTGGGAACCTGTCGTGGAACGGGTGGCCGCCGATCTGACGCGAGTCGCGGCCGGCCTGTCCGACGTGGCGCCCGTCGATGCGTGAGCCGGCAAGGATCACCACATAGCCCCCGTCACGATCGACAATTTGGAGAGTGCCAGATGCGATCGCACTGTGTTCTGAGTTTCCTGACCGGCCATGCGCCGGCGGCGTTTGCCAATCACGCGCGCTATGCCGACACGCACGGCTATCGCCACGTATGCGTCGATGCGTCGGACGGGCCGCGCAGCGCCCAGGTCCAGACCTTGCATTGCTACGAAGCGCTGCTGCATGCGCTCGACGGCTGTCCGGCAGACGGGATCGTTCTGTTGCTGGGCGAGGATGGGCTCGTCGTCGAGCCGCATGCGCTCGACCGGCTGATGGCGGGGCGGGACGCGCTGCTGGTCGGCGTCGAGAAAGGCCGGCCGCAGACCGACGTGCAGTTCTGGCGCAACACACCCGCGACGCGCGAGCGCATCTACCGGATCATGCAGCGTTGCAGGCTCGGCGGTGAGCCGTTCGTCGATGCCGCGACCGTGCTGGGAGATGAACCGGTACATCCGTGGCACGAGCGGATCGACGACCTGTATGCGGTGATGCACGCGGGCGCCAACATCGATCCGTACTGGCGGCGCGCGGCGACGTTTGCGCTCAGTCTGGGCGATTTGCATGATTCGCCATCCGAAGCGAGTGCCGCGCCGCGCATTCGCGAGATTCTGTGCGCTCACCTGGAAATGTCGGGGCTCCGGGGGCTTGCGCCTTTCTCGTTCGAGACGCCGGCTGTCGATGCCTCGGCCGATCGCAGCACCTATGCACCTCACAACGCGCCTCAAAACGCGCCCGGCAACGTGTCCGCCAGGGACGTCGCGTTCGTCATGCTTTATACGCCGGGCATTGCCGGCTATGGCGGCATCGCGGAAAGCAATCTGCGGCAGTACTGCGAGCGGCATGGCTACACGTTTTACGTGTATCGCGACACGCCGGCTGAAATCGGCCTGTCGGGAACCGGGAACTGGTTCAAGCCGTGGCTTCTCGACGCTTATCTGCCGCACCACGAATGGGTCATCTGGGTCGATGCGGATGTGTTGATCCTCGATCACGAGCGGCCCATCGACGATCTGCTGCGCGGCCGCGATCGTCTGCTCGCGCGCGACATCGGGCAATGGCCGTTCAATTCGGGCGTGATGGGATTCCGCCGTACCGAGGGAAACGCGGCGATGCTGCGCGGGCTGAAGGCGCGCATTCGCGGCCTGGCCGATCGGTCGTCCGTGTATGCGCACAACGGCGACCAGTTCTACTTCATCGAAGCGATGAAACAGTCGGGCTTGCTCGACGAGGCGGACATTCTGAGTCCGCTCGTCATCAATACGCCGTGGTTCATGGTCGGTCCGGACAGTTTTATCGCGCACTACTACGGCATGTGGACGGAGATGCGCACGCTCGTCATGGCGTACGACGAAGCCCGGCGTCTCGTGCGTGATTCGCAACGACAGGAGAAATGACGCGGGTTCCAACACTCTTCCGGGACATCGGTATGTCTCTTCTCGGCCAATTGTTGGCTCACGCGGTTCCGCAGCAATTCTCACGCAGGCGCGTGCTCGTGCGCACCTGCTGCGCGTATGACGCCGGTGTTGGCGCTGGACATCGGAAATGGACTGGAAACAACCGGGAAGCAGCCGGGAAATAACCGGGAAGCAACAGGCAAGCATAGGGGAGCGTCCCGTTTCGCAGTTGGAAAACAGTAGAGAGGTGTCGTGGTAACCGATCCGTAGCGTGTGCTCATACTCCGATGCCGTACCGAAGCACGGAGCGACGTAGTATGAATCTGGAGAATACGATGAATAACACAAGGCCTGAACCCAACAGATTCCCATTCATCTGGGATCGCATCATCGCCGTCATCATCGTGGTCAGCGGACTCGCGATGGCTCTCGGCGGCGGCTGGCTTCTCGCGCTGCATGGCAGTCCGTACTATGTGTTCGCCGGCATTCTGCTCATCTGGTCCGGTGTGCTGCTGTGGTTTCGAAGCCTGAAAGGCGCAGGGATATTCGGCATCGTCTATCTGATTACGCTGCTCTGGACGCTCTACGAAACCGCACTGCGCTTATTGGGATGGGTGCCGCGCATGGGTTTCCTCACGGGCCTTGCGTTCTTCGTCGCGCTGATGCTGCCGCGGCTGGCCGACCGAGCGGGACAAAGCGGGCATTACCGTGGTTTGGCCAAGATCCTTGCAGGCATCTGCATTGTGTTTGCGGGCACCGCATTTGCGCTGTCGTTCATTCCGCAGCAGAGCTATCTGTCCGCGACGGCAATGCCGGATACGCCGCTCGTCGCCGGGGACGAGTTACATGCGCCGCAACCGGATGCCGACTGGACCCATTACGGCCGCGATACCGACGCCACCCGTTATTCTCCGCTCGACCAGATCAACCCCGGCAATGTGAAACAGCTTCAGGTTGCCTGGGTCTATCACACCGGCGATCTGCCGCCCAAGGGCAAGGTCAACAAGTGGGCGGCCGAAATGACGCCGATCAAGGTGGGCGACGGCCTTTATCTGTGCACCGCGACCAACAATCTGGCGAAGCTCGACCCGACCACCGGCAAGGCAATCTGGACTCACGACGTCGGGACGCAGTATAAGAGCGTGCCCTATACCGCCGCCTGCCGCGGCCTCGAACACTATGTATCGCAGACGATTTCCACGGGCCAGCCGTGTCACGAGAAAATCATCGAGGGGACGATCGACGGCCGTCTGATCGCCGTCGACGCATCCACGGGGGCCTCGTGCGAAGGCTTCGGCGAGCATGGCCAGGTCAGTCTGCTCGACGGACTCGGCAAGACCGTGCCGGGCTTCGTCGCGATGACGTCGCCGCCCGTTATCGTCAACGACACCATCGTGGCCAATCACGAGGTGTTGGACGGCCAGCGCCGCTGGGCGCCGTCGGGCGTGATTCGCGGCTTCGACGCCGATACGGGCGCCTTCAAATGGGCGTGGGACGTCAATCGTCCGGGCCAGCACGGCGAGCCGGGCGTCGGGCAGGAATTCAGCCGCGGCACGCCGAATTCGTGGGGGCCGATGGCGGGCGACGACAAGCTCGGTCTCGTCTATGTGCCAACCGGGAACTCGGCGGCCGACTACTACAGCGCCATGCGCACGCCCGCCGAGAATCGCGTCGCGTCGTCGATCGTGGCGCTCGACGCGGCAACGGGCGAGGAGCGCTGGGTATTTCAGACCGCTCACAAGGACGTGTGGGACTACGACATCGGCTCGCAGCCGACGCTGTTCGATTTTCCGGGGCAGGGTGGCCCGGTGCCGGCGATGGTCATCCCGACCAAGCGCGGCCAGCTGTTCGTGGTGGACCGTCGCAACGGCCAGCCGCTGCTGCCCGTCGAGGAGCGGCCGGCGCCGCAGGGCAACGTGCCGAACGATCCACGTACGCCGACGCAGCCGTGGTCGACCGGGATGCCGCGCCTCGGGTTTGCCGATCTGCAGGAAAGGACGATGTGGGGCATGACGCCATTCGATCAGTTGTACTGCCGGATCAAATTCCGCCAGGCGCACTATGTCGGCGAGTTTACGCCGCCGATGGTCGGCCAGTCGTGGATCGAGTATCCGGGATACAACGGCGGCGTCGACTGGGGTGGCGTCGCCTACGACCGGACGAGGGGCGTCCTGATCGCCAACTGGAACAACACGCCGATGTACGACCGGCTGCTGTCCCGCAAGCAGTCCGACGCCATGGGGCTGTATTCGATCGACGATCCGCGCCATACCGACAAATCCGGCGCGGAAGGCCCGGGGGCGATGGCCGATACGCCGTACGGCGTGGACGTGCAGCCGTTCCTGATGCCGCTCACGCAGGTTCTCTGCAACGAACCGCCGTACGGCATGATGACCGCGATCGACATGCATACGCAGAAGGTCATCTGGCAGCATCCGTTCGGCACCGCACGGGCGAACGGTCCGTTTGGATTGCCAACCTATATGCCGATCGAAGTCGGCACGCCGAACAACGGTGGGCCGATCGTCACGGGCGGCAACCTGATATTCGCCGGCGCCGCAACGGATAACCTGATCCATGCGTTCGACCTGAAATCGGGCAAGATGCTGTGGAGCGATCTGCTGCCGGGCGGCGGACAGGCGACGCCGATGACCTATTCGGTCAACGGCAAGCAGTATCTGGTCATCATGGCGGGCGGCCATCACTTCATGCGCACGCCGGCCAGCGATGCGCTCGTGGCGTATGCTCTGCCGGACAGTGCGATATCGGGCGGGGCGTCGCAGTAGTCGAGTAGTCGAACCGGCGCGGTTGGCGGTGCGGCACGCGCGGTTCGAATCACGCTTGCGAAGCACTGAAGGCGGCCGGCTTCGCATCGATCGCGCAGGATCAGACCGGCCGCCAGTGACCCGGCACCCACTGCCAGTGATTGCCTTCCCAGCGGTAGTGACCCTTGACCCAGACATAGCCCGGTGCGGGCGCAGCCGGTACGATTTCGGCCACCGGCGCGGGTTGAGGCGGACGCACGGGCTCTACGACACAGCCGGAAAGAAGAACGCCCGCAGCCAGTGCGCTGGCCATGATCAGAGACGCTTTGGTTTTCATATCGTCGATTCCTCTTTTGTTCGGATACGGACACGTACGGACACGGCTTGTGGCCGCGTCTTCGTTGAACGCCCGAGACGTATGAATCCGTCGCGCGAGTCTGTAAGAGGATGTAAGTCGACGCTCTGGCGCGCCGGCAAGATACCTTGCGCGGCGGTCCGACTTTTATTTCCGGTCGGGATGGCGTGCTAACCACACGCTCGCGGATGCCGTCACTGTGCGCCGATCGTCCCCGTCGCCAGGGCGAGCGCGGCCGCGGCCGACAGCGCGCCGCAATAGCTGTCCACTTCGGCATTGCGCGCCGCCAGCAACTGGCTCTGCGCGATCGTCGCCTCGGTGATCGAGCCGACGCCATGCCGGTACGCGCTGAACGCCGCGTCGTAGCTGGTCTGGGCGGCAGCGACGAGCGCCTTCGCGGCATCGTGCGAGGCGAGGCTCGTCTGCACCGCGTTCTGTGCGGCGACAACCTGGCGGACGGCTTCCTCTTTCGTGCGCGTGAGGCGCGCGGATGCGCTCTGCGCATCGTTGCGCGCCTGCATCAGCACGGCCGAGCGCAGGCCGCCGTCATATAGCGGAATCGAGATGCCGAGAAACACGCCGCCGCCGTAGCGGCTGCCGTTCAGGTTGACGGTCGGCGCCTGATCGCCGATCGCGGGCAGCGCGGAGAGGGCCGTGTGCCCGCTCGCATACGAGGTCGATGCGGACAGGAACACCTTCGGCATGAACGCCGCTTCGGCGGCCTTGATCTTCGCGCGATCGGCCTTTTCGAGTGCATAGGCGTTTTGCAGATCGGGGCGGCGCGCGATCGCGTCCGCGACGATCGTGTCGATCGACGAGCCGAGCGCGGGCGGCAGCGGCCGTTGCGGCAACGCGGCGATCGCCGGCTTCGACAACGGCGAGATGCCGAGTGCGGAGACGAGGTCGAGGTAGCCGTCGCTGGCCGCGCCGCGCGCCTGTACGAGCGCGAGGTTGGCCTGCTCGCGGTTCTGCGTCGCCTGCGCGACTTCGACGACCGTGCCGACGCCCTGTTTGAAGCGCGCACGCGCCGCCGCAAGAATCGTGTCCGCGTTCGCGAGCCCCTGCTGCGCGCTCTCGGCGTGCGCTCGCGCGGCGGCGTAGCGGTAGTACGCGACGGTCACGTCGTGGATCACCTGCTGATGCACGGCCGTGAACGCAACGTTCGACGCGATCGATACCTGCTCGGCCGCCTCGACGCGCGCCGCGCGTCCGCCGAAGTCGAACAGCAGCCATTGCAGCGACAGCGCCGAGATCGTGCCGTGCACGGTAGTGTCGCTCGACGCGTCGCCGAGCGGCGTCGACGTCGAGCCGTGGCCGGTTTGGTAGGCGCCCATCGCCGTCGCCGACAGTTGCGGCAGATACGCGGCCTTGGCGATGCCGACCGCGAGCGCCGCGTTGCGCGCATCGTTCCACGCGATGCGCGTCAGCGGGTTCGTCGATTCGGCGAGGTCGATCAGCTCGGGCAGCGTATACGCATGCGCGGTATCGAGCCCGGCGGGCGGCGGCACCGACGCGAGCGTGGGCGTGGCCGGCAGCGTGTAGTCGTGCGGCGCGCCTGCGGCAGCGGCGCGCGCCGGGCCCGGTACGATCTCGCCCGTCGCCGAGGTTGGCGGCTGCCACGGGCGGTCGGGCGCCTCGGGCGCGAGATCGAGCGAGGCCGTCGCGCAGCCGGCGAGCGCGACGGCGCTCGCGAAGGCCGCGGCGACGAGCGGCGCGGCCGGCGGTTCAGGTCGGCGCATGAGCGGCGGACTCCTTCGAGGGGGCTTGACGGTCTGGATCGGCGAGAGCGGCGAGCCGGGGATCGAGCAGGTGCAGCAGCGCGTCGG
>NZ_VWWM01000110.1:0-234 GCF_011752945.1 Paraburkholderia sp. Cy-641 | reverse complement strand
TGCACACGATCATGCGTCAGTATCTAACAAATCTAGCCAGCGATTGCGGATATAATGTGTGACTCGATGACTCAAGTAGGGTTTGCACGACCTGCAAGGTAGACATCGTAGAAGACCTCAATGCAGCCCAGGTGTTTGCACACAACCTACTTGTGATGTACCGACGCATTATGAAGTCTTCTCGGAAACGTAACAATTCGGCACACATGTGAGACTCTATTTTTTTTTTTTTTA
>NZ_VWWM01000109.1:0-9693 GCF_011752945.1 Paraburkholderia sp. Cy-641 | reverse complement strand
ACTCGCGCGGCGCGGCAGCGGGCACGGCGGGCGTGGTTGGCACGGCCGGCGCGGCAGCGGGCGTCACCGGCTCCGGTTCGGGGCTCAGCAACACGGCGGTGATCGTGCGCGGCTCGACCCGGCGCTCGACCATGCTGTTGCGCGCCGCGAGCGTCAACGCGAGCAGCGTCAGATGCGCGACGATCACGGCGCCGAGCACGAGCGCGGCACGCCGGTAGTCCGGCGCGGAATTCGTCACTGAATTCATCGCGTTGCCGCTGTTCGCGGGGTTTGCCATGACGGCTTGCAACATCGCTGCCACCTCCGCGTTCATTGTCCTCTCGCGCCCCGCGTTTTAGAACCGGCTGCGCGCCGGCGCCGCGCAATTCGGGAAATTCTCCCGCCCGATTGCGTTGTCAAACAATCGCCCGGTGCGGTACTTTGAATCGATGACGCGCGCCATCGCGGCACAGCGATTTCACCACGGAGTACCACAATGCCGGAGACACCTATCCTCACCAGAAAACCCTGCCGTTCCATCGCGCTGGCCGTCGCGTTCGCGCTCGGTACGGGCGCCGCGTATGCCGCGGCCGCGCCGCTTGCCTACGTGACGAGCGAGAAGGCCGGCGTCGGCGTGATCGACCTCGATCAGATGACGCTCGCGCAGACCTTTCCGGTCGGCGCGGACGGCCCGCGCGGCCTGAGCCTGAACCGGGACGGCACGCGCCTGCTGGTCGCCAACAAGAACACCGGCGACCTCGCGGTGATCGACACCGCCACGGGCAAGGTCGTCAAGCGCGTGAAGATCGGCAAGAACCCCGAGTATGTGCGGGTGCACAACGGCTATGCCTATGTGACCTACGAACCGGGCGAGAACGGCGGGCCGCCGGGAGCACAGGCGGACGGCAAACCAGGCGACAAGCCCGGCGCGAACGATGACGACGACGCCAACAAGCCGCCCGCCGAGATCGCGATCGTCGACATGAAAGACTGGCGAGTGATCCGCTCGGTGACGAGCGGCCACGAAACCGAAGGCATCGAGTTCTCGCGCGACGGTCAGACGATGCTCGTCACGAACGAAGGCGACGACACGGTATCGGTCTATCACGCGCGCACCGGCGCGCCGGTCAGGACCGTGAAGCTCGCGGCGGGCGGCCGGCCGCGCGGCATCCGGCTGTCGCCCGACGGCAAGTACTACGTGGTCACGCTGGAGTCGCTGAGCAAGTTCGTCGTGCTCGACGCGCACACGTTCGACGTGGTCAAGACCGTCGACACCAAGCTCGGCCCCTATGGCGTGGCGTTCGGCCCCGACGGCAACCGGCTGTTCGTCGCGGCGGCGCGCGACAAGGCCGTGCAGGTGTTCGACGGCCACACCTACGAGCATCTCGCCGACGTGCCGGTCGGCCAGCGCTGCTGGCACTTCAGTTTCACGCCGGATGGCGCGAAGCTGATGGTCGCGTGCGGGCGCTCCGACGCGGTCTACGTGCTCGATGCGAAGAGCTATCAGCCGCTCAAGCAGATCGGTGATCTGCCGCTCGCGTGGGGCATCGTCACCTATCCGCATAGCGACGGCTCGATCGAATCGCACTGACCGGCTGGTCTTGCGCGGCGGCGCTCGTTTGCAGGCGGGCGCCGCCGCGTTTCGATGTGCTTCGATGCATTTCGATGCGCTTAGTCGCCAGCCGCCAGCCGCCAGCCGACTGCTTCCATTCGCCGCGACGCATGATCCAACCCGCGCGGTCGTTCGCTACAACTACGACGAGCAGCCACGCAGCAGCCACGCCTCAATACCCCACACCTTCACTTCCACGCATAGCGCATCCCGACCCAGAAGCCGCGCGGCGCGCCCGGCCCGACGAACTGCTCGTTGACCGGGTTCGCGCCGTTGAACGTATTGTTGGGGCCGGTGAAGAAGTTCTGGCCGAGCGCGCCGAAGCTCGCATAGCGCTTGTCGAGCAGGTTCGTCACCGAGGCGAACACCTGTACCTGCTTCGTCACCTGATACGCGGTGTCCATGTCGATCAGCAGGTAGCCGGAAATCCTGCCGTTCGCGTCCTGGTTGTTTTCGTCGCCCTGCGCGTAGACGCTGCCGCGCCAGGTGAGGTTCGTGCCGATGCGCCATTTCGGCGTGGCCGCGTAGTCGAGCCGCAGCTTGACCGTCGTCGCGGGAATCCCCGGAATGTGATTGCCCGGCTTGACCGTGATGTTGCCGTCGTCGTCCGCGCTCGAATTGCTCGGGCTGCTTTCGGTCCAGCTCGACCGGTAGGTCGCGTCGACGTAGCTATAGCTGCCGGTCACCGTGATCGGTCCGAGCTGCGTCTGGCCGGCCAGTTCGACGCCTTGCCGGCGCGTGCGGCCGACGTTCTGGAAAAAGCCGAGCGAGCTGCCCGCGCCGTTGCTGCTGATGAACTGGATGTCGTTGTCGAGCGTCGTGGTGTAGGCGGCGGCGCTCCACGTCGTGCTCGCGCCGAGCTTGCCGCGCGCGCCGATTTCGAAGGTCTTCGAAATGACCGGTTCGAGCGACGGGTCGGAGATGAAGTCGTTCGGCAGCGAACACGGCGCGTTCGGATCGGCGCAGGCGAGTTCGATCGCGGTCGGCGAGCGCATGCCCTCGTTGTAGCTCGCGTAGGCCGTCAGCGCCCACGTCGGATTCCAGTTGATGCCGACCGCCGGGTTGAAGCGCGAGAACGTATGGTGGCCGTTCAGGTTCGGCTGCTCGCCGCTTTCGTCGCCGATCGTGGCCTCGGCCCAGTTGTAGCGGCCCGCGAGCGTGAGCGACCAGTGCGGCGTCAGCGACAGCGTATCCGACAGATAGATGCCGTAGCTCGTGTTGTGCGTCTTCGCGTAGGTCTCCTGCTCGAAATCGCCGATGCCGATCGTCGCGCGCGAGTCGGTGAAGGCCGCGTCCTGCGAGGCCTGCGTGAAGCGCGAATTGGCGGCGTCCACCGCCATGCCCGCGATCAACTGGTTCTCCATGCCGCCGAGCTTGCCGAGCAGCGTCAGTTGCAGGCTCGCGCCGTAGCTGTCGGTCGCGACGACCGACCTCTCGTTGGTGGCCTGCAGCGTATTGACGTCGCCGTCGTCTTCCACCGAACCGTAGTCGTTGTTGACGTTGCTGCTCGTATTCGTGTTGCGGAAGTGCCGGTAATAGGCATTGCCGCTCAGTTCGACGTGATCGTTGAAGTAGTGGTCGCCCGACAGCGTCAGGTAGCCGACCGTGTTCTGGTTCTGGTCGGGATACGTGTAGGGCTGCTTGGGATTGCCGAGGAACGAGCGCGGAATGGTCTGCGTGCCGTGCAGGTCGTTGTCGGCGGCACCGCCCGACAACGACAGCGTCGTATTCGCGTCGGTATAGCGCAGCTTGCCGAACGCCTGGCGGACGCGGCTCTCGTTCTGCTCGGCCCAGCCGTTGTCGTTGGCGGCGTTGGCGGTGAAGTAGTAGTCGAGGTTCTGGCCGATCGTGCCGCCCTGTTCGATCTGCGCGGCCTTGCGGCCCCACGAGCCGCCCGATATCTCGGCCTCGCCGACCGGGTTGTCCTTGCCGTTCTTGGTCGTGATCGAGAGTGCGCCGCCGAGCGTGTTGAAGCCGTAGGTCGGATTCGAGCCCGGAATCAGCTGCATCGTGCTGATCGCCTGCTGCGGCAGCAGGTCCCAGTTCACGACGTCGCCGAACGGCTCGTTCACGCGCACGCCGTCGACGAACACCGACAGCCCCTGCGGCGTGCCGAGCAGCGGCGAGGCGGTGAAGCCGCGATAGGTCAGGTTCATCTGATACGGGTTGCCCTGCGCATCGGCGATGCTGACGCTCGGCAGGTTCGCCGCGAGGTAATCGGTGAGCGTCTGACGCCGCTGCCGTTCGAGGTCGGCGGCGTGGACCGTCTGCACGTTGGCGGGCACCTGCGTGAGCGGCGTGCCGATGCCGAGCAGCGGCGTGGTGCCGACCACGACGATCGGCGCGAGCGTCGTGGTGGGCGTTGCCACAGCGGTGTTGGCGGTGGCGTTGTCGCCGGCGGCGGGCGTTGCCACGGTTGCGGCGGACGCAGCGGATGTAGCGGATGTAGAGGATGTAGCAGACGCAGCAGACCCGGCGGCAGCCGATGCCGCGACCGGCGCCTCGGCCTGCGCCCACGCATTCGCGGACAAGGCGGCGAGCGCGCCGCCGAAACAGAGGGTGATGCCGGCCCGCCGTTCGAAGCGGCGTTTGCGGCGTGCCAGGGATCGCAGGCTCATCGTTACGTCTCCTGTCGGCTTTATCGGTGCGCGCGCGGCGCGTTCTTTGAAGTCTGTGTCAAGCCTGGCATACGCGCCTGTAAGGCGCGCGGGAGCTTTTCCCGATCTGGCGGGGAAGGCTTCCCAAAACCTGCGCAAAAATCGGTCGCGCGCGATCGCGCTGGGTAGAATGCAAGCGTCATGTCAAGCGACCCGATCCCTTCATCTTCCGCCGGCCGCCCGCCGCCGCATTCGACGATCCGCCGCGATCTCGCATGGGTCGTCGCCGTGACCGTGCTGGCGGCCGTGCTCGGCGCAACCTTCGATCTCAGCGAGAAGGCCTACCGCTTCACGCGCGGCATGGAGCGCTTCCAGCTCGACGAATTGCCGGGCACGCTGTTCGTGCTGTCGATCGGGCTCGTGTGGTTCGCATGGCGCCGCTATCGCGAGGCGCGTCGCGAGTTGAGCTATCGGCGCAGGCTCGAAGAGCAGGCCGAACGGCTGCTCGCCGACAACCGGCGACTCGCGAATCAGGCGCTGCAGGTGCAGGAGCGCGAGCGCCGCCATATGGCGCGCGAACTGCACGACGAACTGGGCCAGTACCTCAATGCGATCTCGCTCGACGCCGCGCGCATCCGCGATCTCGCGAAGGAGCGCGAGCCGGAGATTCATCGCGTGTCGCTCGGCTTGATTCAAAGCGCGAGCCACGTGTACCGCGAGATCGGCGGCATGATCCGTCGCCTGCGGCCGATCGGCCTCGACGAATTCGGCCTGCCGAGCGCGCTCGAACATTGCGTCGACGGCTGGCGCGAGCGGCTGCCCGAGGCGTCGTTTTCCGTGACCATCGAAGGGGACTTCAGCGGCTTGAGCGATGCGCTGACCATCACGCTGTATCGGCTCGTGCAGGAAGGCTTGACCAACGTGTCGAAGTTCGCGCGCCGCTCGCGGGTGGAGCTGTTCATGGTGCGCGCGCCGCGCGAAGGTGTCGAAGGCGACGAACGTGGCGAAGGCGGTGCGGGTAGCGCGGGTAATGCGGGTAGCACTTCAGGCCGGATCGACGAGATCGTCGTGACGATGGCCGACGACGGCCCCGGCGTCGATCTGACGCAGCCGCGCGCGGGGCTCGGGCTGATCGGCATGCGCGAGCGCGTCGAGGCGCTCGGCGGTGAATTCCACGTGGCGAGCGAGCCGCAGGGCGGCTTTCTGTTCTGCGCGCGCGTGCCCGCTCACGCGGGGCTGGCCGAGCCCGTGAACTGAAGCCCGAGGCGGCTCGCCATCTGGGCGAGCTGCACGCCGTTGTCGGCGCCGAACTTCTGGCGGATCACCGATTGATGGTTCGCCACCGTCTTCTGGCTTAGGCCCAGCTTCTCGGCGATGCTCGGCAGCGTATAGCCCTGCACGAGCAGACGCAGCACCTCGAACTCGCGCGCCGACAACTGCCGCCCCGGCGGCCCCTCGTTGAACGCGTTGCGCATCGCGAGCGCCTGCGAGATGTCCGGGCTCAGATAACCCGCGCGCCGCGCGACCGAGCGCACCGCCTCGACGAGCACGTCGGGCGCGCTGGCCTTGGTCACGTAGCCGAGCGCGCCGGCATCGAGCGCGCGGCGCACGAAGATCGAGTCCTCATGCACGCTGAAGATCAGCACGCGCGCGTCGGGCTCGCGCGCGAGCATGCGCCGCATCGCCTCGATGCCGCTCGCGCCGGGCAGCGATACGTCCATCACGACCACGTCGGGCCGCAGCGCGCAGAAGCGCTGATAAGCGAGCGCCGCATCGGCGGCCTCGCCGCAGACCTCGACGTCGGAATTCAGTTCGAGCAGCCGCCGGTAGCCTTCGCGCACGACCGCATGGTCGTCGACGAGCAGAACGGAGATCAGGTCGGTCGTCATGGTTGTGCTCCGTGGTCGCCGCCGGGCTCGCGGGCTGCGGCCGCGAGCCTGCGCGAGTTGGCGTCGTGGCGAAACAGGATCGGCTGCTCGCGTGCGGCGATTGCCTCCGCCCCGGCTGCCGACGCCGCGCGTTGCACGACCTTGACCACGCGCTCGTGAAACGGCGACTTGTCGCACACGGGGTCGGCGTTGGCCGCGTCGCCCGTGAGCAGATAGGCCTGGCAGCGGCAGCCGCCGAGGTCGTGTTCCTTTTCCTCGCAACTGCGGCACGGTTCCTTGAGCCAGCTCAGGCCGCGAAAGCGGTTGAATGCGTCGCTGTCGTACCAGATCTCGCGCAGCGGCGTGTCCTTCACGTTCGGCAGCGCGAGGCCGGGCAGGCCGCGTGCCGCGTGGCACGGCAGCGCGGCGCCGTCGGGCGCGACGCCGAGAAACACCGCGCCCCAGCCGTTCATGCAGCGCTTCGGGCGGGTCTCGAAGTAGTCGGGCACGACGAAGAAAATCTTGCAGCGCTCGCCATGCTTGCGGCGATAGCGCGCAACCACCGCCTCGGCCTCTTCGAGCTGCTCGCGCGTCGGCATCAGTTGCGCCTGGTTCTCGCGCGCCCAGCCGTAGTACTGCGTGTTCGCGAGTTCGAGATATTCGGCGCCGAGCGCGAGCGCCATCTCGATGATTTTGTCGACATGCGGCAGGTTATAGCGATGCAGCACGCAGTTCATCACCATCGGAAAGCCGTGCCGCTTCAGCGCGGCGGCGACGCGCTGTTTCAGTTCGAACGTGCGTGTGCTGCTCAGGAAGTCGTTGAGTTCCTGCGTCGAATCCTGGAACGACAACTGGATGTGATCGAGCCCGGCGGCCTTCAGTGCGCCGAGACGCTGCTCGGTGAGACCGACGCCGGAGGTGATGAGGTTCGTGTAGAAGCCGAGCCGGTTTGCTTCCTCGACGAGCACTTCGAGGTCGTCGCGCACCAGCGGCTCGCCGCCCGAAAAGCCGAGCTGCACCGCGCCGAGCGCGCGCGCGTCGCGCAGCACGTCGAGCCATTGCGCGGTGCTGAGTTCGCGATGGTGGTCGGTGTAGTCGAGCGGGTTGTAGCAGAATGCGCAATGCAGCGGGCAGCGATAGGTCAGCTCGGCGAGCAGCCAGAGCGGCGGCGGCACGCTGGCGGCGCTCTGGCCGGGTTGCGCGCCGGGCCCGGCGGCGGGTTGTGCCACGGGTTGTGCAGCGGGCTGTGCAACAGGCTGCACCGAGGGTTGCGAAAGATCGGTCATCGCGCTACTCCAGCCAGCCGCGCCGGTGCGCGTCGGCGATGAAAGCCCGTACCTCGGTGCCGATTCCGGTCGCGTTGAACGCCTGTTCCAGTTCGGCGATCAGCGTGTCGAGGTCGCGCGTGCCGTCGCAGCGTTTGAGAATTTCGCCGGCGCTCTGATTGAGCTTCACCATGCCCTCGGGATAGAGCAGCACGTGCGCGTTCTGCGCGGCTTCCCATTGCAGACGGAACGGCTTCGCGATCGTCAGCGGCAGGGCGGCTTCGCTGCCGCTTTGTGTCGATGCTTCGGTGGCGCTCTCTGCGCGTGTCGAGTCGTTCATTGCGGAAACGCCTTCTCGATCGAATCGAGCATGGTCCACAGAATGTCGAGCTTGAATTGCAGGATTTCGAGCGCGCGTTCCTGCTGCTCGCGTCGCGTGAAATACGCGAGCGTGACTTCGAGCCCGTGCTGCACGTCGCGCTGCGCGAGCGAAATGCGTGAGCGGAAATAGGCGAGGCCCTCGGCGTCGATCCACGGGTAATGCTCGGGCCAGCTTGCGAGCCGGTCGCGATGCACCTGCGGCGCGAACATCTCGGTCAGCGACGAGCAGACCGATTCCTGCCACGGCGCGCGGCGCGCGAAATTGACATAGGCATCGACGGCGAAGCGCACGCCCGGCGTGACGTGTTCGAGCGACCACAGTTCGTCGCGCGTGAGGCCGACCGCATCCGCGAGACGCGCCCAGGTTTCGATGCCGCCTTCGGCGCCGTCATAGCCGTCGTGATCGAGAATCCGCAGCACCCAGCGACGGCGCGTGTCGCGGTCGGGGCAGTTCGACAGCACGGCCGCATCCTTGAGCGGAATATTGATCTGATAGTAGAAACGGTTCGCGACCCAGCCGCGAATCTGCTCGCGCGAACAGCCGCCGCTATTCATCTTCACGTTGAACGGATGATGAATGTGATACGCGGTGCCTTTCGCGCGCAACTGCGCCTCGAATTCCTCGTGGCTCCAAGCGGGCTTGTCGGCGCCCAAGGTTGCCGTTGCAATCGCATCGCGTGGGGCTGTTGTCGTGTCGTGGATGTCCTTCGCGTTCATGCCGTCTCCGTTTGTTTTATGGTCGTTCACTGCCGCGCCTCGTTACCGCATTGCCTTGCATTCGTCATTGCCGCTGCGGCTGCGCACCCGCCTGCACTCGCGCGCAGTCGCAGGCTTCACAGTTCGAAACTCATGCCGTCATAAGCCACTTCGATGCCATGCTCGCCGAGCACACGGCGCTCGGGACCGTCCTCGACGAGAATCGGATTCGTGTTGTTGATATGGATCAGCACCTTGCGCCGCGCGCCGCGCTGGCTGGGGCGATGCGCGTCGAGCGAGTCCAGCGTTTCGATCATGCCGCCCGCGCCGGTCTGCGGCAGATGCCCCATGTCGGCGGCGGTTTTCTTCGACAGGCCGAGGCGGATCATTTCGTCGCCGGTCCATAGCGTGCCGTCGACGAGCAGCAGATCGGCCTCGCGCATCGCCGCGAGCACGTGTTCCTCGATCGCGCCGAGGCCCGGCGCGTAGAACACGCGCTGGCCCGATTGCAGGTTCGTCAGCACGAGCCCGATGTTGTCGCTGCGCTCGGGCGCGTGACGGTGCGGCGAATAGGGCGGTGCCTTGCTCGAGAGCGGCAGCGCGTCGATGCGGATGCCGCGCAGGGCCTCGACCGTGAGCGGCGCGCCGTCGAGCGCGATGCGGCGATGCTCGACGCCGCAGTAGTGCGACAGAATCGGCGCGACCGGAAAGCCGGAGCCGAGGTCCTGCCAGACCGCGTCGGTTGCGTAGAGCGGCAGCGGCGTGTCGCGCTCGCGCAGCATCAGCAGGCCGGTCACGTGATCGATCTGCGCGTCGATCACGAGCACGGCGGCGATGCCGCTGTCGCGCGCGCGGCGAGCCGGCTGCAACTCGGGATGGGCGACGATCTGCGTGAGCAGATCAGGCGAGGCGTTGACGAGCAGCCAGTCCTCGCCGTTCGCGCTGACCGCGATCGACGACTGCGTGCGGCGCGTGGCCTTCAGCGTGCCGCGTCGCACGCCGTCGCAATTGCGGCAATTGCAGTTCCATTGCGGAAAGCCGCCGCCCGCCGACGAGCCGAGTACCTTGATCTTCATGCCGCATGACGCATGCCGCGCCCCTCTTCGACGGTTGGAATGAACATCGCGGCGAGCGCCTGCGCGACGCGCGCGTGCAGCGTGGGATCGCTCGCGAGATGACCGGCCGCGCTCACGTATTCGAGCCGCGCCTCGGGAACCGCGCGCCCGAGACGCCGCAGATTGCCGCGCGGACACACCGGATCGCGCGCGCCATGCACGGCGGCGAGCGGCACGCCG
>NZ_VWWM01000108.1:0-10949 GCF_011752945.1 Paraburkholderia sp. Cy-641 | reverse complement strand
AGGCCGGCGAACATGCCCCGGCCGGCCTCGCCCGGCGGCACCGGCGGCGGCACGTACGGGCCGTTGCTCGCGTTGCCGTTCACGTCGTTGAGCGGCGTGGCGCGCGTCACGCTGCCCGCCCCCGCGTGGCCGCCGCGGTTGCCGTTGCCGCCTTTACCCTGGCCCTGGCCTTGGCCCTTCTCGCTGTGCGGATGGTAGATGTTGTTCAGCACCGCCGCGACGCCCTCGAGCGTCACCTTCTGGCCGTCGAGCGGCACCGTGCGGTCCTCGGCCCACGCGTGGCGCAGCGGGAACACCCGCACCTCGGTGCCGCTCACGCGCGCGGCGTTGCTGTCGAGCCGGTTCGCGACCGCGGTCACCATCTGCACGTAGCGCGGCGGTCCGCTGACGAGCGCCGTGCCCTGCGCGGTGTCGTAGACGATCGGGAAGCGGTCGTCCGAGATGTGCAGCCGGTCGAGCGCGTCGCTCAGCGACGCGGTGTCCGCCGTGTCGAGCTTCACGAGCGTGCTCTGCAGATCCGACGCGGCCGTGATATCGAGGATCTCGCCGTCGAAGTACCAGACGAAGCCGAACGACGCGGCGAGCGTGTCGATAAAGCGGCGCGGCGGCAGATGGAACTTGCCGCTGACCGTGCCGGTGACGTCCGGCGCGATTCGCGTCGGAATGCCCTGACTCGAACCGAGGTCGCGCAGCACGTCCTTGATGTCCTTGCCCTCGGCTTCGTAGTCGACGATCGCCTTTTTCCAGTGCACCGGCGCCGCGCTGGCCTGCGGCGCCACGCCGCAGGCCGCCAATGCCGCGCAGACGGCGAGCGCCCTCAATCTACCGGCGAACTTCATTGCAGCCCCCGCTGGGACAACGAATTCGCGCCGGCTTCCCCGACACCTCTGAGATTTTTCATGTAAGTTCCGTCTATCTTCGAATTACCAGGACACCCTCGGCCATGAACGCCCCGCTGCCGGAGCGCCGCGACCTCACGCGCGAAATTCTCGAACTGATCGACCTGCGTCAGACCTTCACCGACATCCACATCGAGCAGGACCGCCCGATCATGATCAAGGCGCCGCGCGGCTGGCTCGCCGTCGGCGAGGAGCCGGTGCTGTTCGACGAAATGGTGCCGACGCTCGCGGCGATCGAGCCGGACTGGGAAGCGCATCTGCAACGCGGCGCGATCGATCGCCCGTTCGTGCTGACGCGCTGCCGGCTGCGCTGCAACATCTACCGCACCAACGGCGGCCGCAAGCTGGTGATCTCGATTCGCCGCCTGCCGCTCGAACCGCTGCCGCTCGACAAGCTCGGCCTGCCCGCCTACGTGCGCTCGATGATCGACAGCGCGAAGGGGCTCGTGCTCGTGACGGGGCCGACCGGCTCCGGCAAGACCACGACGATCGCGTCGCTGCTCGAACACATCAACCGGACGCGCAACGCCCACATCATCACGATCGAGGAGCCGATCGAGTACGAACTCGAAGGCCGCTCGTCGATCGTCTCGCAGCGCCAGGTGCCGACCGATACGCCGAGCTTCCCGGCCGGGCTGCGCGAGGCGCTGCGCCAGAAGCCCGACGTCATCATGGTCGGCGAGGTGCGCGACCCCGAGACGGCCGAAACGGCCCTGCAGGCCGGCGAATCGGGCCACCTGGTGCTCGCGACGATGCACACGGCGAGCGCCGTCGGCACCATCACGCGGCTGCTGTCGTTCTTCCCGGCGGAGCAGCGCGAGCGCTACGCGGCCGCGCTCGCGAACTGCCTGATCGGCGTGATCTGCCAGTGCCTCGTGCCGACCCAGGACGGCGAGAACTTCGTGCTGGCGAGCGAACTGCTGTTCAACAACAACCAGCAGATCGCCGGCATGCTGACCGACCCGGCCAAGCTGCCGTACCTCGCCGAGTTCATGAAGCGCAAGGAGGACAACATGTCGCGCCTGCTGAACGACCATCTGTTCAGCCTCGCGTCGAAGCAGCAGTGCCTGCCGCGCGACGTGCTGCGCGCCGCCTACAGCCGGCTGGAACTGCACGAGATGCTGCAGACGCTCGCGCCGCACTGACGCGGCGCGCCCCGTCGCCGCCCGGTTTCGGGCAGCGGCGGGCGCGGCAGCGCCGGGCCGGCGGCGGATCAGTAGGTCGGCGTGATATTCCACGAGGTCACCACTCCGGTTGCCGGGAAAATGTTGTTGCCCGTGCCGCAGTAACTCGGCTGAAACGACGCCGGGTTCGCGCTGCCATACAAAATCCAGAACGTCGTCAGGCGTACCTGGTAGCCGTTCTTGTTCAGCGGCAGCGCGTTCGTCATGTTCACCGGCACGTTCGCGAGATCGCCCCTCACCCGCGACGACTGGTTCACGACCTTCGCGACGACGTTGCTGCCGTCGGGCAGGTCCAGGTTCAGCAGTTCGACGAGCAGCGTCACATACCCGCCACTACCGCCCGTCAGGTCCTGCGGCGCGCTCGGACAGGACGTCACGAACGCGTCGTTCAGGTGCGACCACGCGTAGACGGAAAGGGCGCCGTTCGCGGGCAGTTGCGGCACGTTGCGCGTGACGACCGACTGGTAATAGCCCATCGTGTCGTCGTACGTGATCGCCCCGGCCTGCGTGCCGCACGGGAAATCGCTCGTGCCCGACTGGCCGACCTGCACCGCGCAATCGGTGTCGGTTGGGAACGGCTGCGGGTTGATCTCCGCCTGCGCCTGCCAGGTGCCGTTGCGGCACGACAGAACGCGCCCCGTCGCGTCGGTGGACACGAGCGTCGTGCCCGACGCCTGCGCCGGACAGGCCGCGCCGAGCGTCTGCGCGTTGCCGAGCGCGAGGTTGCCTGCCTCGTCGACCGCGAGGGCCTGCCAGTCGGTGCCGTTAAACGTGTATGCGCGGTTCGTCGCGAGCGTCATTCGCACGTCGCCCAGGCTCGACGAAGCCGACGACGGCAGCGCCGCCGCGTTAGCGACCGGTTCGCGCCAGTGAAGCGACGCCTGCGGGGTCCACTTGCTGCCCGTGCAGCTCAGCACGTTGCCGGTCGAATCGGCCGCGATGGCGCCGGTCTGTGAGCAGTCCGCGTAGTCGGTCTGCTGCGCGAGCACGATCGGCACCTGCATCGTGTTCGCGGCCGGATTGCCGGGCACCGCGACGCGGTACAGGAAATCGGCGTTCTGCGTCTGCGTGCCGTTGTAGAAAATCAGGCTCGCGACGTGGCCAACGCCCGTCTTCGTGCCCGAGCACGTCGCGCCGGCCGGGTTCGGCGTCGTGACCTTCCAGCTGCCGAATGCGCCGTTCGCCGCGCCGGAAGGATTGTTGGCCGCCTGGATCGAGCCGCCGCCCGCCCCCGCATTCCCGGCGATGTAGCCGAGTTCCGGATCGGGAATCGTCGTGCCGCCTTCGGTCACGAGCAGCGCCTGCAGCGCGCCCGGCTGGTCCGTGCCGTAGATCAGCAGGCACGGCGTCTGCCCATACGCGTTCGTCGCGCTGAGCGCGGACGGCAGGTAGGTCGACATCTGCAGCGGCGTGCCGGTCAGCTTCGCGACAACGGGCGTCGAGGCGTTCGCCTGCGTCGACAGCGCCGTGAAATTCTGTTCGATCAGTTGCGTCGCCGCTGCCACCAGTTGCGACTGGTACAGCGCGGCCTGCTGCCCGCGCGTGTCTTCGAGCGCCGAGTTCGCCATCACGGCGATGCCCGTCACGAGGATCGCCGCGAGCGCGAGCACCGCGAGCATCTCGATCATCGTGAAGCCGCGCGCGCGCAGGCGGCCGGCGAAGGAAGGCGTGGTTCGGAGCGGCCTAGTCATACGCCTGGGCCATCCATACCGGCATGCCGTTCGGAATCGTGTTCGCGAGCGCGGCCGGCAGCGGCACCGCCGGATTGCCGGGCGACACGATGCTCGGGCCGAGCGCGACGCCCGCGAGCGCGGAGCCCTGCGCAAGCTGCTCCATGCCGGTGATCGCGGCCGTCGCCGGGGCCTGCGTTCCGTAGACGACGACGAGACTGCCGGCCGCGTCCTGGTTCGGCTGCACGTAGTTCTGCCAGAGCGGCGTCGGCTGGTTCGCGCCGAGAAACGGCGCGAGCGCCGCCGCCGACACGCTGCCGGTAAACGTCGGGTTTTGCCGTGCGAACGCGATCACCGCCTGCCGGTACTCGCTCATGCCCGTCGCGAGCGCGACCGACGACGGCCCCGGCGCGAGCGGCGCCGTGCCGTGGTCGAGCAGCGCGTACGCGCCGAAAATCGCGCCGAGCGCGGCGACGGCCCACATCAGGTACATGAGCGGGTTCCGGAGAGCGAGCGGAGGAAGGCATGAAGCGGCGGGATCATCGTGGTCAGAGAGAGGTCCAGACGATTGTTACCGGCGCAGAGCCGCAGTCGGTCGCGGCCTGAGACGGCGCAATCGGCAGCGTCCCTTCCGTCGTGCTACCAATCTTGATCGACGTCCAGCCGCCACCGCCCGTCACCGCGTTGACGCAGACAGACGCCGGCACCTCCGCGTATTGGATCGTAAAATTAGTGGCCGTACCGGCTACCGTGACAGCACCGCCCCAGCTGTTGGTCACGGCGCCGGCGCTGCTCACCGTGACCGTGGCCGGCAACACGCCGGCCGACACCAGCACCGTGTTGCTGAGGTCGGCGTACCCGCCCGACTGCCCCATATACAGCTTCTTCACACCGGTCTGGATCGCGGTGACCTGCTCGGACAACTCGTTGGTGCTTGCGCTGCTGAACGCGCCGTTCAGCAGCGCAACCGCGCCGATCACGACGATCGCCGCGATCCCGAGATAGGCGATCGCCTCGAGCAGCGACGCGCCGCGTTGCCGGCGGCGCGCGCGTTGATTCAGGATGGCGAAACGATTCGATTCATTCGTAGGGGTCTTCATGTGCTGCATGTTGTGCTCCTTCAGTTCGACAATCGGCGCGACGGGACAAGGGGTTGTGCGCGCCTGGCCATTCAATCCGATACCGCCCTCACTACCCGGTCCCTCCCGCGGAATAAGTTCGTCAATGCAGGCTCCGTGCGAGCCCGGCGATTTCCTGCTGGATTCCGAAGAATCCGCTGATGAGCCACGACAGCACGAGCGCGAGCCCGACGATCGCGGCGCCGTTGATGACCCGCATCTGCGCCTCGATCGTCTCGACGCCCTCGGTGATCCATTCGTTCGCGATCGACTGCAGCGCTTCGGCGAAACCCTTGTAGTCGGCGTACACGCACAGATCGTCGACGATCTCCGCCGACGGGAAGCGATAGCCGGTGATCTTCATCGCCTCGCCGACGTTGAGCCCGGACTTCACGCCGAACAGCACGTCGTCAATGCGCTGGCGCAGCCATGGCCGCGCATCGATCGCGAGCCGCGCGAGCGACTTCTCGACGGTGAAGCCTGCCGACTGCAACGACGAGAACGCGACGAGAAAGCCGCAACCGACGATCAGCCGGTAAACCGAATACGGCGGATAGCGGTCGAGCACGTTGCGCGTCTTGCCGGACCAGCGCGGCATCGAATACACGAGCAGCACGAACAGCAGCAGCGCGACGACGATGCAGTACAGCATCCCGCCCTGCACGAAGCGGGACAGCTCGTACAGCGAGCGCGCGACGCCATGCCAGTGCTCCGGGCTCACGATGCTCGCGAAGCGCGGGATCACGAGCTTGCCGAACAGGTAGACGTAGCCGACCGTCATCGCGAGAATCACGACCGGATACGTGAGCCCGCCGATCACCGCGGCCCGGATTCGCCTGCTGTACTGAACGAGCGCGCAAACGTTGACCAGCGACGCTTCCAGGCGGCCCGACTGCTCGCCCGCCATCACGATCATCTGTTCGGCGTGCGGCACCCACCACGCCAGCGCTTCCGCCAGCATCCCGCCGTTCTGCACGACGCTGCGCCAGTCGGCGAGCGTCAGCGCGAGCGGCTCGTTCGGCTTGCGGCCCTCGTGCGACGCGCGCAGTTCCAGCTCCTCGAGAATCTTCAGCAGCGGCAGCCCGGCCGACAGCATCTTCGCGATCTTGCGGTAAAGCCGCATACGCGCCGGCGCGGTCAACTGGACGCGCGCCCAGCGGCGATTCAGTTCAAGTGCCATAGACGCTTTCCAGCGCGAGCGCACGCGCGCCGCCGTGTTGCGTCAGCGGCCCGACCACGCGCTCCGCCATGCGCGGATCGACGAGTCCGGCGGCCACTTTTTCGATCGCGTGCTGCGCGACCGTCTGCCCGCCGAGCTGCTGCAGCCAGTACTGCTGGGCATCGGCCTTGCGCCCGGCGCGCAGCAGTTCGAAGAACGTCGTGTCGGTGTGGATCACCTCGGCGAGCACCGTGCGCCCGATCGTGCCGTGCTTGCAGCACGGGCAGCCCGGCCCCGCGATGCGCACCTGGTCGAAGCGCGGGCCGACCGCCCGCTTGACGCGCGCGACGAGCCCCATGTCGAGCTCGTCCGCCGCCTCGGCGAGCGGCCGCGAGCAATGCGGGCACAGCAGCTTGACGAGGCGCTGGCTGATGAGGCCGGTGACGAGCGATTCGTCGGTGACCATCGCGAGCGGCAAGCCGAGATCGACGAGCCGGTCGACGATCGCGAGCGCGCCGTTCGCGTGCACGGTCGTCCAGACCTGGTGGCCGGTCATCGCCGCGCGCAGCGCGCTCTGCGCGGAAGCGCGGTCGCGCACCTCGCCGATCATGATCGTGTCCGGGTCGAGCCGCATCGCGTTCGAGATCGCGGCGGCGAACGCGAGCGAGCGCGCTTCCTCGGTCGGCGCGTTGACGACCGGCGTCTGTACCGCGCCCTCGATCGGATATTCGACCGGGTCTTCGACGGTGATGACATGAATCGAGCCGGCCATGTCGCGCAACTGCCTCGTCAGCACGCGTTGCAGCGTGGTCGATTTGCCGGAGCCGGTCGGCCCGCTGATGATGTTCATGCCATGCGGCTGCTGCGCGAGCAGGTCGAACGCAAACGCGTGCTCGCTCGTGAAGCCGAGGTCGGTCAGCTCGGTCGATTCGCCAGCGTCGTTGTAGAGCAGTCGCAGCACCATCAGATTGCCGACGCTGGTCGGCGCGGTTGCGATCCGCACCCCGAACAGGCGGTCCGGCAGCTTGTCGCGGTCGCCGATCGCCGCGTCCTGGCGCTCGTTCGGCTTATAGGTGTTGTCGGACACGCTCGACATCGCCGAGTACAGCGTCGCGAGCAGCCGCTCGCCGTACTCGCGCGTCTGCTCCGACACGCGCACCAGCTCGTTGTGGACGCGAAACAGGATTTCCGTCGTGAAGCGGTTCACGCGGATATGGATGTCCGAGGCGCGCTCGTCGCACGCGCGCGCGATCAGATTCTTCGCGACCACCTGCATCTGCGTGTGGTCGATGCGCTCGGCACTGCCGTCGCGGCGCTGCCCCTGATAGGCGCGCCGGATCGCGTCGAGGCTCACGAGCCGTGTCGCGTAGCGGCAGTTGAGCCGTTCGAGCCGGGCGCAGTACGACAGCACGAACGGATTCATCTCGTGGCCGTCCGCGACCAGCAGCGTGCCGTCATCGAGCAGACAGAGGAACTTGCGCTCCTCGCCGCTTGCCGCGAATTCGCCGTCGTCCGACAGCGGCCGCGCGCTCACGGGCGCGGCCTGCACGACCTGCAGCGGCACGTCGGCCGGGATGGCCGGCGTGACAGCCAACGCGGCGGCCTGGGCCTGAGCCTGAGCGTTACGCGACAACACCAGCGGCGTGACGGCTTTGGGCGGGTTTGCGGGCGGTACGGTCGGAGCGGCCATCACGATCACCTCAACGGAAGCGGCGGGAGCGGCGGAACGCCGGCGGGCCCGAGCGGGTTCGCGGCGACGTTGCGGAGGCCGCCGCGCGACGGCGCCGACACCGTCAGCATCGTGCGGTGCCCGTCCGGATCGGCGAGCACCAGCATGCCCGGGCGGATCTGCGCGACACGCGAGCCATCCGGCAGCCGGTCGCCGGCGCGCACGTCGAATTCGGCGCCGTCCGCGGACAGCGTCGCGATCGTGGCCTGGCCGAGGCTCTGCGTCACGATCAGCGAGACCTGGCCCATGCTGACGCTGGTGCCGCCCATCTGGTGCAGCGCCTGTTCGCGCTGGGCCACCTGCGCCTGGGTCTCGAGCTTTTTCAGCTGGGCCTTCAGCAGCAGCGTGTCTTCATTCAGCCGCATCAATTCGTTGGCGGCCTGGGCGGCAGCCGGCGTCGGCACGACGGCCGCGCGCGGCTGCGCGCTGGCGGCCGAGCTTGCGGCCGATGCCGATACCGGCGCCGGCGCGGCGGCCTGCGCGAGCGCGACCGTGGGGCCCATGAGCCCGCAGACCAGTGCGCCTACGATCCACCCGTTGTCATTTCTCATACAGCACTCCGTCCAGGGTCCATTGCCCCGCCTTGTACGACAGGGTCTCGACGCGCACGCCCGGTTCGTCGAGATACTTGATCAGGCTGTCCGGCGGCATCTCGCCGAGCGCTGCCGTCATGCGCCACGTCTGCCATGTCGGCGCCGCGGGCCCCGAGCCCGGATGCAGCTGGTTCAGCGTCTGCGCCGCGAGGCTCTTCGGCGGCGGGCCCTGCTGCGGCATGAACGTCAGATCGACGCCGAGCAGCTGGAACACCGACAGCATCCGCAAGCGCACGCCGTCGAAGCCGTCGATCGGATCGTCGCCGCCCGGCCGCAACGACAGCGGCTCGACGTAGCTGGCGTGATCGCCGCTCGTGTCGATCTGCGCGAGCGGCGCGGCGGCCATCAGCATCGCGACGTTCGAGTCGCCGCGCGACCAGCGATAGCTGACGTTCGACGACCTGCACGCATACTCGTCGAGTTGCCAGCCGCCCGGCGCGAGACTCGCGAAGTGATCGACGCAGGCGCGAATGAAATCGCCTGGCGTCGGCTGCACCGCCCACGGATGCGGCGGCTCCGTCGGCGCCGCCGGCTTTGGCGGATGCAGCCGCAATTGCGTGCGCATCCGCTCGAATGCCGCCTCGCGCTCCTGCTCGATCTGGTGGCGCCGGTACGCGATCCAGCCAGCCGCCACGCCACCGACCACGACGAGCGCGGCGGCAGCGATGGCGATCACGCGCCACGGCGGACGCCGCCCGACCCGCGTCAGGTTCAGCCAGCGCGGCAACAGCAGCCGGCCGCCGCGACGCGGCAGCAGTTCCTCGATGCTGCGGGCGTAGAAGTTGTGGAAGCCCTGCACCTCGATCTGCGGATCGCCGATCACGACGTTCCAGCCGCCGAGGCCGTAGTCTCCATGCAGCCGCTCGAACACTTCCTCGCTCGAACCGACCCAGTCGCCGTTCGGCAGAAACGCGCCGTCGCGCACCGCGAAATACACCCAGCGCCCGTCCGCCAGCCTGAACGCGCCGAGCCAGTTCGGCGCGGGCTGCTGGCGGCCATCGTAGAACGCGCCTTCGGTCGCGATCACCTTCGACACCAGCGCGCCGAGCGACGGCAGCCCGAGCTGCGCGCCTTCCCGCGTGCTCGCGAACCCCGCGCCCGCGAAGTTGCGGTCGATCCGCAGCACCATCGCGTCGAAGTTCAGGCGGCCCGCGAGCTCGACCGCCTCGGCGCGCAGCGCGTGCCGGCGGGACAACGATTGCCAGAACAGCCCGCAGACGAAGCGCTGACGGCCGATCTGAATGACTTGCGTCGCCATGAACGATCCCCGGCTGCGCGCGTCAGGCGCCGTTCGTCGTGACGGGCGACAGCAGGATCACGATGACCTGGCGCGAATGATCGGCGTTGAAGCCGCCGCCGAGCGCGTAGTTCGACGGCGTGCCGATGCCCTGCCGGTTGTTCTGGTCGTTGAGATCCTCGTAGCCGCTGAGGACGAGCGTCTGGCCCGACTTCACCGCGATCCGCTGCAGGAAGTTGCGCGTATCGACGGTCGGCAGCTGGATTGTCTGGCCACCGCTCGTGAACGAATCGAGCGTCACGAGCGACGAAATGTTCGAGTAGAACTGCATCATCACCGTACCGTCGTCGAGTACGTGCGGCAGCACCGTCAGATTGAAGCCGGTCGTGATCGTGCCCGGCGTCAGCGACACCTGGGTGCCGACGTTCAGCGTGGCGATCGACGACACCGACGCGAGGTAGCCCTTCTGCTCGGCCACTTGCACGGGCACCGGCTGGTCGTTCAGCGTGGTGATCGACGCCGAGGTCCTGCGATGCACCGTGCCCTGCGACGACAGCGCGCTGATCATCGCGTTCGTCGCGCTCGCGCGGCTCGACGGGCTGATCACCGTTGCGCTCAGCGAACTGGTCTGCACGAGACTGGAGAATCCGCTCACCATGTTGAACTTCGTGCCGAGCGTCTGGTACACCGCGTTCCAGTCGATCCCGTAGCTGTCGTTGGCCGACAGCGTGACCGACAGCACCGTCACGTTCAGCAGCACCTGCCGCGCGAGCACGCGGTTCTGCTGCTCCATGAACTCGCCGACGCGATCGAGCACCTCGGGCGTGTCGGTAACGGCGATCGAGCCCGTTGCCGGCGACGTGACGACGGAACCCGCCGGCGACAGCATCGACTTGATCGCGGTCTGCAGGCTCGTATAGACCGACAGTTGCGTGTTCATCTTGATGTTCGCGGTATTGTCGGACGACACTTCCGGCGACGACGTCGAAGCCGCCCCGCCGACACCACCGCCCGCGACTCCACCACCGCCCGCGCTGCCGCCGGCGACACCGCCATTGACGCCGCCGGTGTTGCTCGCGCCGCTGACGACGTTCGTGTCGAGCTTCGAGTCGCCGGGAATCGATACCACCTGGTAGACTCGCGTCGCCGTGTAGAAGAACACGATCGCGCCGTCTTCATACTTCCACGACACGCCGAAGCGCGCCGATGCCGCGTCGAGCAGCCCGCGCAGCGTGCCGGTGGGATAGACGATGTGGATGGGCTCGGGCAACGCGGCGAGCATCGCCTGCTGCGCGCCGGCGGGCGCCGGCGACGAGCCTTGCAGCATGCCGGGCGGTAGCGGCGGCACGCCCGGCGGCAG
>NZ_VWWM01000107.1:0-233 GCF_011752945.1 Paraburkholderia sp. Cy-641 | reverse complement strand
AGAAAAGAGAAGAGGGAGAGAGAGGAAGAGTAGAGAAAGAGAGATGGCAAGGAGATACGGAGAAGAGGAGGTGAGAGAGAGAGAAAAAAGCAGAGGAGAGGGAGAACAAGAAGGAAGGGAAAGGAAGGAAAAGAGAGGAGAGGAAGGGGGAAGGAAAGAAAAGAGAGAGAGAGGGGGAAAAAGAAAGAGAGAGAAGAGAGAAAAGAGAGAAGAGAGGAAGTTTTTTTTTTTTA
>NZ_VWWM01000106.1:0-12836 GCF_011752945.1 Paraburkholderia sp. Cy-641 | reverse complement strand
GATGATCGGCGCGTCGCCGGTCTCGACCGGACGGCCCGGCGAATACGACCACTTCATCACGCCGCTTGGCGTATTCGAACATACACCCGACAACATGGATTTCCGCTCCGAGGGCACGCAGAACGAAAACCATATTCGCGGCTACGGCAAGCGCGACATGCGCATCTTCGATCTCGGCTGGGCGCAGGGCGAGCGCGGCTGGGGCAAGGGCGGCATCTCGCAGATGCGTTTCCAGATGCACGCGACCGATCCCGAGCGGCTCGAACCGCTGCTCGGCATCCGCCATTCGAAGGGCTGCGTGCGGATTCCCGCGTCGCTCAACGCGTTTCTCGATCACTACGGCATTCTCGACGCCGAATACGCGGCGCTCGTCGATTCGGGCAAATCGCTGTGGGTGCTGAAAAGCGATCGGCAGATCATGCCGTGGGCGGGGCGTTTTATCGTCGTCGTCGATTCGCAGCGCAAGGGGCGTCCGGCGTGGTCGCCGGCGCCGGGCGCGAGTGCGCGCGCGAAGATGCCGGCACATGCCGATACGGCGGATTGAGGCGATGCAGTAAGTTGATGCATTGAATGAATGCATTGAGTTGATGCACTGAAGCGGCACTCGGTTTTTTCGCTGCAGGCCTTTATCAGGGCACGGCGCGCCCTATTGTCGTTTTCTTGCGCCGTGCTGCTGTGTTGCCGTGCCGTCGCCCCGCCGGCGCGGCGGGGTGCATCGTGGTCCGCATCGCCGTGCGGATGGTTTCGGCGCCGCGCAGCCGCATCTCACGACCGCGCCAGCACCACGCCCACCAGCGCCACGGCAAATCCGGCAATCTGCACCGGCAACAGCGTCTCGCCGAATCCCAGATAACCTTCGAGCGCGGCAAGCGGCGGCGCGAGAAACATCAGCGCGGTCGCGCGGGCCGCGTCGCCGCGCCTGACCATCCACACGAGCAGCGTCACGCTGATGCCGGACAGCATCACGACACCCCACGCGAGCGAGACCCATAGCGTCGCCGAGGCGATCCAGCGATGTTCGCCGAGCGCAAGCGCGAGCATGCCCGCGACGCTTGCCGCGCCGATGTTTTGCACCGCGCTCGCGCTGCGAATGTCGGTTCTCGCGAGCGAGGTCTTCTGGAACAGGGTCCCCGCCGTGATCGCGGCAACCGCGACGATCGACACGAGCACGACGAGCCACGCGGGCGCGTTGCCGTGCGTCGGCGGCGTCGCCGCGGCGAGCTTCGGCGCGAGCACCAGCACGACGCCGGCGAGGCCGAGCGCCATGCCGCTCCAGCCGCGCCGCGAGAGTCGCTCGCCGAACAGCGGCGCGGCGACGGCGGCGGTCGCGAGCGGTTGCAGCGCGCCGAGCGCGGCAAGCGTGAAGACGAGCGCGGTGCCGCCGAAGCGGGCAAGCAGGAACAGATTTGGATCGGCGTAAGGCGTGATCGCGCGGGCGACCACGAAGCCGGTCGACCACAGCACGACGAAGACGGCGGCGATAAGGGATGCGAGCATGGCGACGTGCCGAGGCGAAGGTGGGCGGCGTGAAAAAGCCGCCATCTTGCCGGCGGACGTGCCGCGCGTCTTGTTCGAGGCTGCAACTGAACGGATGCGGGCGAGGTAATGAACGCCCGCGCGTGGCGGCCTTGGCAGCGGTCGTTGCGTTGGCCGAGGCAGCGGCCGGCTGTCGAAACGGCTCACCCAAAGATGTGCCGAAACGGCCGCCCAGGCCGCCCCGGCGTACGCACCGGAACTCCGCTCCCCGTGCCGTCTCACCACATCAGCAACACCGCCCCCGCACCGATTGCACCGCCACATACGACGCAGCCCCACAGCAGCCAGCGCGTGCGGCGGTATTCGCGCGCGATTTCCGCGAGCAGTTGCGCGTTCTGCTGCGGCGTGCGCGCGCGATCGTGTTGCTGCTGCAGATAGCGCACCGCCAGTTGCGGCACGCGCGGCAGCATGTGCGCGAGATGCGGCAGCTCGTGCGAGATGCGCTTGAGCCAGCCGCGATGATCGAGGTCGCGCCGCGCGATATCGGCGAGCACGTCGCGCGCGATGTTCCACGTATCGACGCCCGGATGCAGCGCGCGCGCCAGCGTCTCCGCCTGCTGGAAGGAGCGCTGCGCGGTGGCGAGCCGGCCCGGCACGTGGCCGTCGAACGGCAGCACGCCGTGCAGCAGATGATGAAACAGCGAGCCCGCCGAGCGGTCCTCGGGCGCGGCCGCGAAATGCGCTTCGGCGCGCGTGCGCAATTCGGCTTCGAGGATTTCCGCGCGCGTGTCGTGCGACACGTGTCCGGCATCGCGATGCATGCCGGCGAGGCGCCCGTAATCCTGGTCGAACAGCGCGGTCGCGCCGTGCACGAAGAATTCGCGCTCGCCGCTCGACAGCGTCGACATGATCGAAAACTCCGCGAGCACGAGGCGCCCGAGCGTGTCCGGCTCGATGCTGACGCGTACGCGGCGGGCATCGAGCGTCGCGTGGAAGAAGCCGTGCTCGAACGCCTGCTCGGTGACCACCTCGACGATATGTGCGGCAAGCGGCGCGAGCTTGATGCGATGCGCGTGCAGGCCGGGCAGGTCGCTCGCCGGCAGCGTGTTGATGCGCTGCATCGTCAGCGTGTGGGCGGTGCACAGTTCCCAGATCACGTCGGGCACGGCGATGCGCTTGTCGCCGTCGAAATGATGGCCGGTCTGGCTCAGGTTCGCGGCTTCGGCGCGCAGATCGAAGCGGCGCAGGATGTCGTCGGTGAAGGTCTGGGCAAGCGCGCGCAGTTGCAGGCGGCGCGCCGTGCGCGAGAGCTTTTCGAGCCAGCGCGCGGCCCAGCGCAGCAGCGCGAGTTCGTCGCCGATCTGTTGCAGTTGCTGCGTGCGCACCAGCTTGATCGCGACCTCGTGGTGGCCCTTGACCGGTGTCGCGAGCCGCGCGAAATGCGTCTGCTCGCCGAAGCCGCTGCGCACCGGCACGAGGTCGACCGCGCTGAACAGTTCGGCGAGCGGGCGGCCGAACGCTTTCGCCAGCGCTTCCTGCGACGCGGACGGCGCGAGCGGCTCTTCCATGTGATCGATGGCGTCGAGCGCGTCGTGCAGCGTGCCGGCCGCGAGTTCGGGACGCTCGGCGAGCGTCTGCGCGAAGCGGCTCGCGAGCGGTCCGAGCGCCGGCAGCACGCCGTGCAGCTGGGCGCCACCGCGCTCCGACGCATGCACGCGGCTGACCAGCTCGATCATCCAGTGCAGTTTGTGCTCGCGCGGAGCGGCGAGCCAGATCAGGCGCGCGCCGTAACGCAGCGCGTGGGATAGCAGCAGTAGACGGCGAAACAGTGGCGGCATCGGTAGTTCGGTTGACGGCAAGGCGGGGTGCGTGGTGCCGGACGCGGTCGGGGCGATGACGACGGTGGCGACGGTGACGACGACAACGGCAGCGGCGCTGCGTGCCGCGCGTCTGCCCGATGGCCGGTCCTGGCGCGTCAAGGTTAGCAGGTCGGGGCGCCGGTTGGCGCGTTCGTCGGGCCATGATGCATGACACGCGTAATACAATACAGCGGCCTTCCTCAACTACGACGAAACCCAGGCGTGCCGCTCGCGGCCCTTCACCGATGCTTGCAGAACAACGTCATCAATACATCCTCGCTCAAGTCGCAAAAAACGGCGCGCTTTCGGTTGCCGAACTGGTGCGCGAACTGAACGTATCGCGCGAAACGATCCGCCGCGATCTCAATGCCCTGGCCGGCCGCGGCCTGCTCGTGACGACGCACGGCGGCGCATTGTCGAACGAGCGGCGCGAGCCCGACCTCGATACACGCGAAGCCGAGAACGCCGGCGCCAAGCGCGCGATCGGCGAGCGCGCGGCCGAGTTCGTGCCGGACGGCGCATCGCTGATCATCGATTCGGGCAGCACGACCCAGGCCGTGGCGCGCGCGCTGCTCGACCGGCACCGGCTGACGGTCTATACGAACGACTGGCGTATCGCGCTGCTGCTCGGCCGGCGCAACGACAACCGCGTGACGCTGCTCGGCGGCGAGCTGTCCGATATCGAGGACGCCACGTTCGGCCTCGACACCGTCCACCAGCTGACGCAGTACCACGCGGACTTCGCGTTCATCGGCGCGGGCGGGATTTCGCCGGACGGCTATCTGAGCGACTACAGCCGCATGGCCGCCGAAGTGCGCAGCCGCATGATCGCCGCGGCCGACATGGTCGTGATCGTCGCCGATCACTCGAAGTTCGGCCGCGTGACGCCGGTGCGCATCAACGGTATCGAGTCGGCGCGTTATCTGGTCACCGAGCTGGCGCCCGAGCGCGCGCTCGGCAAGGCGATCACGGCGCATGGGCCGGAGATTCTGATCGCCTGAGTCCGGTCGCTGGCGGCGAGCGGGGCGGCGGCGGTCCGTGTTGCGCTTGCCGGCCCGCTCGCCGGCCTTGCCCGAGGCAACGCGACGGATCTCGTTCCTTATCCGCCAAAAGCTCGATAAAAAGGCTCCCCGGCTCGCTGCAGGATTCCGGGTGGGCGTGCACAATACGCGCCGTTGTCCGACTAGGCGCCGTTGTCCGAACGCCTGTCCGCCCGTTACGGGCGAGGCGAGTGCCGCCGAAACCGGCAAATGCCACGAATCCGCTCAGCGCACCGCGCGAACCGGCGTAAGCCGGCGCCGCTGCCGTCACCCGGGTTTCGCGGCGCATCCTGCACACAGCGTCATTTTCGCCACGTACGATCGGCATGGATGCGGTGCGCGGACGCTCGTGCGCCGGTCGCGCCGTGGTTCGCGCGAGTTGGCCTGAGTTGGCAAATTGTGTCGTTTTTTGGAATTCGGCGGAATAGTCACGGCGTTGTCATCGAAACCTGTGATTCTTGCCGTGCCCGTTCAGGCATGGCAGGCAGCGCGAGTATCGGAGACGGGCTGGCGGTCAGGCGGAGCGGGATGCGGCAAAGTTGTCGGCAATCTGCAATCGATGGAGACCGGCGCGGCAACGGCTGCGGGCAACATGCAAACGGCGCGTGCCGCCATTCAATCACTACAGGTATGGGTTATCCCGACCGTCTGGTTTTTTTGCCTTTCGGAGAGAGCGACATGAAAAAGACGAATTCCCTTCACGCCACGGCCGGCCTCGCGCGCAAACTGCTGCCGGCGCTGGTCGCCGCGGCGGCGTTCGGCGGCATGGCAATGCAGGCCCATGCCGCCGGCGCGGTCGTGCTGTACACCGCCGACGGCCTCGAAAATCTGTACAAGGACGTGCTGCCGGGCTTCGAGAAGCAGGAAGGCGTGAAGGTCAATATCGTCACGGCGGGCAGCGGCGAAGTCGTGAACCGCGCGACCATCGAGAAGGATCAGCCGAAGGCCGACGTGCTCGTCACGCTGCCGCCGTTCATCCAGCAGGCCGACCAGGGCGGGCTGCTGCAGGCGTACCAGAGCGCCAACTACAAGAACGTGCCGGCCATCGCCAAGGCGCCGAACGGCGCGTGGGCGACCTTCGTGAACAACTACTTCTCGTTCGCGATCAACCCCGAAGTCACGAAGACCCAGCCGAAGACCTTCGCGGACCTGCTGCATCCGGACTTCAGCGGCAAGGTGGCCTACTCGAACCCGGCGACCGCCGGCGACGGCATGGCCGTGATCATCCTGACCTCGGCGCTGATGGGCGAGGACAAGGCGTTCGACTATCTGAAGAAGCTCGAGCAGAGCGCCAAGTTCCACACCAAGGGCACGGGCTACCTCGACGTGCTGCTCTCGCGCAACGAAATCGCGGTCGCCAACGGCGACCTGCAGATGGACCTCGACGACGCGGCCAACGGCGGCCTGTCGTTGAAGCCGGTGTTCCTCGCGGCCGCGCCCGGCGGCCAGCCGACCACGTTCCAGCTGCCGTACGCGATCGCGCTGATCAAGAACGGCCCGAACCAGGCCGAGGGCAAGAAGCTGATCGACTACCTGATGTCGACGCAAGTGCAGTCGAAGGTGCCGGACATCTTCGGCATTCCGGGCCGCACCGACGTGCCGCTCGCCGGCAAGAACGGCGCGGCGGTCAAGCAGGCGATCACAGGAGTGAAGCTGATCCCGGTCGACTGGAACCAGGTGATGGCGAAGAAGGCCGACTGGACCACGCGCTGGAAGAACGACGTGATCGGTTCGTCGGGCAAGCAGCTCGAAGTGGTCAAGCCGCAATAAGCGGTTTCAATAAGCAGTCTCACTCAGCGGCCGCAATCAGCGGCTGAACCGGGCGGCTGAAAGAGTCGCTCGAAATAAGCGGCCGAAGCGGGCCGCGTTTGAAGTACGTCCGGTCGCGCGCCATGAGCGGCGCGGCCGGACTTGCCTGGATTCAGGCGGCGCCGTGCCGGCGGCCGGGTCGATGCAATGGCCCGGGTGTCGCGCGTGGCGCCGCGTCAGCTTTAATCTTGTTGGAGGAAGACCCGGTGAATACGGCCAGTCTCGCTCACCCCAATGCGCCTGGCGCTTCATCGGATGCGCTCGACGCCGCGCGTTCCGATGCGTCCGGCGGCGTGCAGATCGATCATCTGACGGTGCGCTTCGGCACGCGCACGGTGCTCGACGATCTGTCGTTGACCATCCAGCGCGGCGAGCTGCTCACCGTGCTCGGCCGCAGCGGCTGCGGCAAGACGACCCTGTTGCGTTTCATCGCGGGCTTCATCGAGGCGGACGGCCTTGCCGGCACGCTGACCGTGGCGGGCCACGACCTCACGCACGTGCCGCCGCACAAGCGCAATCTCGGTCTGCTGTTCCAGAGCTATGCGCTGTTTCCGCATCTGACGGTGTTCGAGAACGTCGCGTTCGGCCTGCGCGCGCGCAGGGTTCCAGCGCGCGACGTCGCGCGCCGCGTCGCCGATGCGCTCAAGCTCGTGCAGCTCGGCGACGCCGGCCACGTGATGCCCGCGCAACTGTCGGGCGGCATGCAGCAGCGCGTGGCGCTGGCCCGCGCGCTCGTGATCGAGCCCGACGTGCTGCTGCTCGACGAACCGCTCTCCGCGCTCGACGCCAATCTGCGCGCCTCGGTGCGCTCCGAACTGAAGGCGCTGCATGAGCGCCTGCCGAATCTGACGATCGTCTGCGTGACGCACGATCAGGACGATGCGCTCGTGCTGTCCGACCGCACGCTGCTGATGCGCGAGGGCCGCATCGCGCAGCTCGGCACGCCGCAGCAGTTGTACGACACGCCCGCCGACGGCTTCGTCGCGCGTTATCTCGGCGCGGCCAATCTGCTGCCGCCGCAGGTCGCGTTCGGCATGGACGACGCGCGCCACAACGAGCGCGAGCGGGTCGCCTGTCTGCGTCCCGAAGCGCTGCGCATCGTGCCGCTCGGCGAAGGGCAGTTGCACGGCGCGATCGCGTCGGTCGAGTGGTATGGTGCGGTGGTGTCGGTGTCGGTCGTGCTCGATGCGTTGCCGAACGAACCCGTGCTCGTCACGATGCAGCGCGGTCACGGCATGATGCCGGAGAAGGGCGCGCGTGTTTCCCTGCGTTACGAGGCTGACGATGTCGTCCTTATCAAGCCCTGATACGCCCAATTCGCTCGGTGTCCCGAACGACGCCGCCGCCGCGCGCCGTCTCGCGAGCGCGGCGGCACACGCGGCTGCGGTGAAGCGGCGCGAACGCCTCGCGCAATGGCATCTGCTGTTTATCGTCGTGGTGGTGCTCGGCCCGCTCGTCATCTATCCGCTCGTGCGACTCGTGCTGCTGAGCCTGAGCGGTGCGCACGGCTTTTCGGGGCAGGCCTATGCGACGTTCTTCGGCAATCCCGATACGCGCGGCGTGATCGGCACGACGCTCGGCATCCTGTTCGCGAGCGCGAGCCTCGCCTCGCTGCTCGGCGTGGCGCTCGCGGCGCTGCTGTTCTTCAAGCCGTTTCCGGGCGCACGCATGGTCACGCGGTTTCTCGAACTGTTCGTCGCGTTTCCGTCGTTTCTCGTCGCGTTCACGCTGATCTTTCTGTACGGCTCGCAGGGTTCGGTCAGCATCGGCTTGCAGCGGCTCTTCAATCTGCAGGCGCCGCCGCTCGATTTCCTGTTCGGCATCGGCGGCGTGGTGCTCGCGGAAGTGGTGTTCTATACGCCGTTCGTCGTGCGTCCTACTTTGGCGTCGTTCGCGCTGCTCGACCAGCGTCTGATCGAGGCCGCGCGCAGCCTCGGTGCGAACGGCATGATGGTGGCGTTCAGGGTGATCCTGCCGCTCGCGTGGCCCGGCATCGCGGCCGGCACGATCCTGTGCTTTCTGCTGACCCTGAACGAGTTCGGCATTCTGCTCGTGCTCGGCAGCGCGCATCTGATTACGCTGCCGGTCGCGATCTACAGCGCCGCCACCGTCGATCTCGATCTGCCGACCGCCGCCGCCGGCGCCGTGGTGATGCTGCTGATGTCGTTGTCGCTCTACGCGTTGTACCGGCGCGTCAATAGCCGCAAGGAGAAAGGAGCCGGTCATGGCCGTTGAACTCGATCCGACCGTGCTGCCGGTCATGCACAAGAAGGCGCGGCCGGTGCGTCACAACCTCGCGGTGCGCGTGCTGGGCAGTCTGTTCCTCGGCTTCGCCGCGCTGCTGTGCTTCTGGCTGTTCGTGCTGCCGGTACTGGTGGTCGCGCTGTCGAGCGTCGCCTCGCACTGGTCCGGCACGATCCTGCCCGACGGCTTCAGCATGCGCTGGTTCGAACGCCTCGGTTCGAGCGACTTCGACGCGCTGACGACGAGTCTCGAAGTCGGCATGGGCGTCGCGGTGCTCGGCACGATTCTCGGTTTGTGGCTTGCGCTCGCGCTCGAGGGCCGCGACCGGCGCGGGCTCGGCGCGCTCGTCGACACGATCGCGATGATGCCCAACGGCGTGCCGAGCGTGGTGCTCGGCCTCGCGGTGCTGATCGCGTATCACAAGCGGCCGATCGATCTGTCGAGTTCGGCGGCGATCGTCGTGTTCGTGCAGCTCGCGCTGGTGCTGCCGTTCTGCTACCGCTGCGCCGCGGCGGCGCTGCGCCCGGAGTTGACGGTGCTGCGCGAAGCGGCGGCGAGCCTCGGTGCGCCGCCGTCGATGGTGCTGCGCCGCGTCGTGCTGCCGCAACTGGTGCCGGCGATCCGCGCGAGCCTCGCGCTCGGCTTCGCGCTGTCGCTCGGCGAACTCGGCGCGACGCTGACCGTGTATCCGCCGGGTTTCGCGACAGTGCCGATCGTCGTGGTCGGGCAGGTCGAGCGCGGCTACTACCTGCCGGCTTCGGCGTTGTCGCTGATCCTGCTGCTGGTTTCGCTGGTCGCGTTGCTGCTGATCGCGGCGCGTGCGCCGCGTCGGCGGGGCGGCTGATTGCCGGTTCGGCTCGGAGGCTGATTGGACTGGCCGGCGGCCGTAGTCGTGATCTGACGGAGGCGAGCCCGTGCGGTATGCCGACTAGCGTAGCGCAGCGCCCAGGTGAGGCGGCAAATTTTGTCAAAATGACCGAAAATATGCAGTCTGCTTCCGTCGATCCCATCGAGGTCGTGCGCCGGCATTCGCTGACGGCGCTGGTGCGCGACGAAATCGAGCGGCATATCGTCGATGGCACGCTGGCGCCGGGCGACAAGCTCAACGAGGCGGACTGGGCGGCGCGGCTGCAGGTGTCGCGCGGACCGGTGCGCGAAGCCTTTCGCGCGCTCGAACAGGCGGGCCTCGTGCGCACGGAGAAGAATCGCGGCGTGTTCGTGCGCACGGTGTCGCTCGCCGAGGCGGACGAGATCTACGCTGTGCGCGCGCTGCTCGAAGAGGCCGCATGCCGGATGCTGGCGACCTGCATCGACGCGGGCAGGCTCGCGGTGCTGCGCGACTGGCTCGATGCGATGCGCGCCGCGCTTGCGTCGCACGATCGCGACGCGTATGGCCGCGCGAACGTCGCGTTTCACGACGCGATCGTCGCGGCGGCCGGTAACGCGAAGCTGTACGAGACGTATCGGCGGCTGGTCAGCGAATTGAGCCTGTTTCGCCGCGCGGCGCTCGCGGTGGAAGCCGACGCGATGGAGCGCTCGCTCGCCGAGCATCGCGCGATTCTGAACGCGCTCGCATCGCGCGACGCCGGGCGCGCGGCTGCGTTGATGCATGCTCATGTGCATGATGGGCGGTTGCGTGCGCATGCGGCGTGTGGAGCGGGCGAGGTTCGCGCGGCCGGGAGCATGGCGGCTGGGTGCGAGTCCGGTGCGCGCGGAAAATGATGGCGAAGCGGTAGCGGCACAGCGGCCATGCCGGTTCCGGCAACGATTTATCCACAACGAAATTCCCGCCGATGGAAATCCCTGTTATGACACATTCCGGACAACGTACGATCGACGTCAATGGGCGCCGCTATCGGCTGCCTTCGCAACCGACCGTCGTCGTCTGCGTCGACGGCTGCGAGTTCGCGTATCTGGAAGCCGCGGCCGCCGCCGGCGTCGCGCCGTTTATCGGCTCGATGCTCGAAGGCGGCGCGGCCTTTCGCGGCGACTGCGTGATTCCGTCGTTCACGAACCCGAACAACCTCTCGATCGTGACCGGCGTGCCGCCGTCCGTGCACGGCATCTGCGGCAATTACTTCTGGAACCCGGACGCCGACGGCGGCGCGGGCGCGGCGGTGATGATGAACGACCCCGCGTACCTGCGCGCGCCCACGCTGCTCGCGGCGGCCGCCGAGGCAGGCGCCGCGGTGGCGGTCGTTACCGCGAAGGACAAGTTGCGCGGCCTGCTCGGCTGGCAGCTGAAGGGCATCTGCTTTTCGGCCGAAAAGGCCGACAAGGTGACGCGCGAGGAAAACGGCATCGAGGACGTGCTCGATCTGGTCGGCTTGCCGTTGCCCGACGTGTATAGCGCCGGCTTGTCGGAATTCGTGTTCGCGGCCGGTGTGCGGCTCGCGCAGACGCGCAGGCTCGACCTCATGTATCTGTCGACCACCGATTACATCCAGCACAAATGCGCGCCCGGCACCGAGGGCGCGAACGCGTTCTACGCGATGATGGACCGCTATCTCGCGCAGCTCGACGCGCTTGGCTGGGTGATCGGCCTCACTGCCGATCACGGCATGAACGCCAAGCACGATTCGCAAACCGGCGAGCCGAACGTGATCTATCTGCAGGACCTGCTCGACGACTGGTTCGGCGCGAACCCGGCGCGCGTGATTCTGCCGATTACCGATCCGTACGTCGTGCATCATGGCGCGCTCGGTTCGTTCGCGACGGTTTATCTGCCGCGCGATGTCGAGGTTGAGTCCGTGATGGCGCGGATTGGCCGTCTGCCGGGAATCGACGTCGTGCTCGACCGGCGCGCCGCATGCGCGCGCTTCGAATTGCCGGAGGATCGTGTCGGCGACCTCGTGGTGATCGGCGCGAAGCACGTTGTGCTCGGCACGCGCCGCGACGAGCACGATCTGTCCGGGTTGACCGTGCCGTTGCGCTCGCATGGCGGGATCTCGGAGCAGGAGGTGCCGTTGCTGTTCAACCGGCGCATCGGGAGGCCGGTTTCCGATGACGGCCGCGGTGCGGCGAGGCTGCGCAACTTCGATGTTTTCGATGTCGCGCTGAATGGGGTGGCGTCGTTGTCGTGAGCGCGGCGCGGTGGAGTTGCGGGAGTCGGTCGTCGGGGTAGCGTGTGCCTGGGCGTAGGGCGATCCGTTCGAGGCGTCGATTTAGGATCGGTACGGTGATCGATGCCACCGCTGCTGCCGCGTAGCTGCTCGGGGCGTGTGGGCATGGAAAGGCGCGCGTTTGCACATCAGCAACGAACGTAGCGGCGCGGTATACGCGTCGACCCTGCGCGACAACGTCTATTGGTCGATGAGGCTCGTGCGGGAGGAACCATTTGGCCCGGCGTCGCTGGTCATCGCATTCGATACGCTCGACGAAGCGATCGGAATCAGCAACGGGATGCCGTTCGGTTTGTCGTCGTGCGTATTGCGCGAACCGGCAGGACGCGATTACGCGGTTCATCGTCAACGAATTGCGCGGGCGGTCAACGTATGGAGCGTGCCGGGTTGCCGGATCGAGCTGATGCTGCTCGGCGGTATCAAGGACGCGGGGCCTGGCCACAAGGAAAGCGTGCAGGAAGCAACGAAGCGCTTTACCAATCAGAAGACGTATTCATTACCGTGGGAGTAACGGATGGCATTGAATCTGGACGATATCCGTTCGCTGTTCGAGCGACACGGCCGCCTCGCATATAGTGGCGAGCCGGTGACGCAACTCGAGCACGCGTTGCAGAGCGGCGCGCTTGCCGAGGAAGAGCGCGCGAGCGAGGAGCTGGTCGCGGCGGCGTTTTTGCATGATCTTGGACATCTGCTGAACCTGCAGGGGGAGACGCCGACGAAGCACGGCATCGACGATCTGCATCAGTATTACGCGCTGCCTTTTTTGCGGCCGGTGTTGTCGGACGCGGTGCTGGAGCCGATTCGCCTGCACGTCGACGCGAAGCGCTGCCTCTGCGCAATCGATGCTACCTACTTCGGCCAGCTTTCCGCTGATTCGGTACGCAGTCTCGAGTTGCAGGGCGGCATCTTCAGCAGGGAGGATGCCGAGGCATTTCTGCAAAAGCCCTACGCGGAAGATGCGTTGAGGCTGCGTCGTTGGGACGATCGCGCAAAGGTGAAAGATCGCGCGACACCCGATCTCGATCACTATCTGAATCTGGTCGAGCGGGTAATGCGTAGGCATGTGGCGGCGTGAGTTGAGCGATGTCGTTTATATGAGTGCGCGGCTGAGCGGGTACTGATTTTTGAGGAGGACGCCGGCTGTTTCGACGAAGCAGTTGGCCTCGGCAAGGGTCGCTAAGGAAAACCCTGAATTCGTACTTGCAAGTCGTATCCGGTCCCGCTAGAATTCCGCTCTTTCGTGTTCCGCCCAGCGGGGCACGGGGAAGCGGGAGGCCCTGGATGGC
>NZ_VWWM01000105.1:0-243 GCF_011752945.1 Paraburkholderia sp. Cy-641 | reverse complement strand
AACAAGAACACAGTAAGAGACATGTGGTAGTAGATGGTGAGTGCTGTGAAGTAGAGCAAAGCTAAGCAAGCAAGAAGGAAGTAAGCTGTCAGACGGGAGGCAGGAGGGTGGGTCATATATATTGGATGAGACGAGTGTGTATAGGAGTAACGTTGATGATGAGGAAGGGACAGTTATCATAATGTGGTGGACAGAGACTAAGAGCTAGCATATTTTTTTTTTTTTTTTTTTTTAATGACACCG
>NZ_VWWM01000104.1:0-13168 GCF_011752945.1 Paraburkholderia sp. Cy-641 | reverse complement strand
GGCCAATCGCGAAGCGCCGCGCGGCGACATTGGTGCGCCACAGCGGCAAGGGCCGGCAGATCCAGATCACGGCCGCATAAAGCACCGGCGCGGCCAGCAGCCAGCCATTGGTCGCCGCGACCGCCTGCAACGCGCGCCGCCAGCCGGCACTCGCGACGAACGCGCCGACCGACCACGCGGCGAACAGGAAACCGAGCAAGGCGAACAGGCGCAAGGCCTGACGCAGCCATTGCGGCAGCGGATGGAACGGACGCTCGGCGACGGCGCGCGCGCCCGGCAGGAAGATCAGCAGGAACAGGAAAACGAGGTTGATGCACGCCCACGGCGAGGACGCCATCGACGTCACAGCGGCTGTGAGGTCCATCTGCGACATCGAGAAAAGCCAGCGGGCGGCGAGCACGAGACCGATGGCGCGCAACGTGAAAATCGTTCCGGCGCCGGGCGCAGCATTCGCGCGCGTCTCTTTCGTTCTCGCCAAGGCATCCTCCTGTCCTGTCGTCGGCGGCGCCGCAGCCCAATTTGCGGCACGGCAATTATAGGGATATTACCGAGAGTGGCTCGTTCGCGCCGCGCGGAAAACCGCATTTTGGGTCATTCAATGGCAAAAAACGCGGCGCGTATGCAACAACGCCCCGTCGGCGCGGTGCTGACGGGGCGTTGCGGAGGGCGACAGGCAGCGCGAAGCGTGTCCTGCCGCCGGGTTTTATCTACAGCGAGTCAAGCGTCGCGGCTCGAACGATCAGCCGGCGTTGGCTTCGCGCAGCACCGTGCGATGCTTGCGGCGCAGCAGCTCTTCGTACGTGGCGACGTAGTTCCGCGCCATGACCTTCGACGAGAAGCGGGCTTCGAACGCCTTGCGCACGCCAGCGCGCGGCAGCATGTGCAGACGCTTGAGGGCCGCGACCGCGCTGATTTCGTCTTCGACGACGAAACCCGACACGCCGTTTTCGATCACTTCCGGCACCGAACCGCGATTGAACGCGATCACCGGCGTGCCGCAGGCCATCGCCTCGATCATCACGAGACCGAACGGCTCCGGCCAGTCGATCGGGAACACCAGCGCATGCGCGTTGCCGAGGAACTCACGCTTTTCGGCTTCGCCGATTTCGCCGATGTACTCGACGTGCGGGAGCGCCATCAGCGGCTTGATCACTTCTTCGTAATAGGCACGGTCGGCCTTGTCGATCTTGGCGGCGACCTTGAGCTTCATGCCAGCCTGGCCAGCGATACGGATCGCGCGGTCGAGACCCTTCTCCGGCGAGACGCGGCCGAGGAATGCGAGGTAGCCCGGTTCGACGTCGGGGATCGGCGTGAGCACGTCTTCCGGCAGGCCGTGGTAGACGGTTTGCAGCCAGTTCGCCTGTTGCAGCGGGAGGCGCTGGTTATCGGAGATCGACACGACCGGCACGTCGCTGAACGTGTTGAAAATCGGCTGCAGCTCCGGCAGATCGAGACGGCCGTGCATCGTGGTCACGAACGGCACCGGCTGACGCGCGAATAGCGAGAACGGGTAATAGTCGATGTGGAAGTGCAGTACGTCGAATTCGTCCGCGCGGCGGCGCACTTCTTCGAGCAGCAGCATGTGCGGCGCCATCACGTCGCGGATCGTCGGGTCGAGGCGCAGCGCCTGCGGCCAGAAAGCTTCGAGCTTCGCCGAGGTTTGCGAATCGCCGCTCGCAAAAAGCGTGACATCGTGGCCCTGCTCGACCAGCGCTTCAGTCAGATAGGACACCACGCGTTCCGTACCACCATACAGCTTGGGAGGAACCGCCTCGTGCAACGGAGCGATTTGAGCGATTCGCATAATGACGAACTCCTAGTAAAAAATCAGGCAAAGTACTGCGATTGGAAAAAGCGACTCGCTTGCTCGCCAGGGCCATCTGGCCGGACATGCCGGCGCGGGCCTGATTCTTTCGAGGAATCCTGCGATGAATCGCTTGGTAATGAGCCCAGACCAGTGCATCACCGTCCGCGCATGTGCGAGTAAACGCGCATGCGACACCTACGTTGACAAACTGTTAAAAAACCGTCCTAAGCGTTGCCGGGCCGACGAGCACGCATTATCGGCGCTGCCATTCTTGCCGCAGCACAACATTTCAAAGTCTTTACGTTGTTACAAACGCGAAACACTTTGCAAACCCATGTTTTATAAGACAGTTCTAGAGTGACAGCAGGTTTTCGGTCACTCGCGTTTGCGATGTCTGTAAGCTCTCTGCGTCAATCTTGCCGGCGGCCACCGAAGAAATGCCGCGGCGCGACTGAATGCAATCTGTAATTATATCCCGAAATTGTCCGCAACCTGCGTGCAACGCCGGCTCGCTGCCGGTCCGAGACATGGCAGATCGCGGAGGTCCATCGCGAAATCAATCGCGCCAATGCCCGGATTCACAGGGCGCAATCGCTTTTGCATGTTTACAATGCGAAGCATCGGCTTCGCGCAGAGCCATGTTTTTCCGTGTGGCCCGCGCTTTGCAGGCACAACCCGCAACACATCGACCTCAGCTCAATTCTCAATTGGAACACTTGACCATCGCCCAGCGTAACGCCCAGAACGCAAAGCTCGCGAGCTATGCGCACCGGCCGCTTGCGTTTCTCTTCCGCTTTATCCGCCGCCACCCGCTCGCGCATGCGATCGTGCTGTGCAGCGTGTTTGCGGCCGTGGGCTGTGCGCTCGCCTCGCAATACGCGATCAAGCATCTGATCGACGTGCTCGGCGAAGGCCGCCACCATCCCGGCCCGCTGTGGGGGGCATTCGCGATCCTCGTCGGGCTGATCGCGGCCGACAACCTGCTGTGGCGGGTCGGCGGCTGGGTCGCCGCGCATACGTTCGTCGCCGTGACCGGCGATTTGCGGCGCGACCTGTTCCAGTATCTGAGCGGACACTCGCCGACCTACTACGCCGAAAAGCAGCCCGGCATGCTCGCGAGCCGCATCACCGCCACCTCGAACGCGGTCTACACCGCCGAAAACACCACCGCCTGGAACGTGCTGCCGCCGTGCATCGCGGTGCTCGGCGCCATCGTGATGATCATCGCGGTCAATCCGCTGATGGCGGCCGGCCTGATGCTGTGCTCCGCAATCCTCTCGGTCGTGCTGTACAAGCTCGCGGGGCGCGGCTCCGCGCGTCATCACCATTTCGCGACGAAGGCAGCGTCGGTAGACGGCGAGCTCGTCGACGTGATCAGCAACATGGGGCTCGTGCGCGCGTTCGGCATGACGTTTCGCGAGCAGCGGCGCTTCGCCGCGACGGTCAAGTCGGAACTGGAAGCGCGCGAGCAAAGCCTGCTCTACCTCGAAAAGCTGCGCCTGCTGCACGCGGTAATTACGGCGCTGCTCTCGGCGGGTCTGCTCGGCTGGGCGCTGTGGCTGTGGGACCAAGGCAAGGCGACGTCCGGCGACATCGTGCTCGTCAGCTCGCTCGGCTTCACGATTCTGCACGGCACGCGCGACCTGGCAGTCGCGCTCGTCGACGTCACGCAGCACATCGCGCGGCTCGCAGAAGCCGTACGCACGCTGCTCGAACCGCACGGCATGCCCGATCGCGACGACGCCACCGAACTCGTGCCGCAAGGCGGCCGCGTCACATTCGACAGCGTCACGTTCGCCTACCCGCGCCGCCGGCCGATTCTCGATCACTTCGACCTCAATATCGAACCGGGCCAGCGCGTCGGCCTGATCGGCAAGTCGGGCGCTGGCAAGTCGACCGTGCTCGCGCTGCTGCAGCGTTTCTATGAAACCCAGGGCGGCGCGATCAGGATCGACGGCCAGGACATCGCCTCGATCACCCAGGACAGCCTGCGCCACGCCATTGCGCTGGTGCCGCAGGATATTTCGCTGTTCCATCGCTCGGTGTACGAGAACATCGCGTACGGGCGCCCCGAAGCGAGCCGCGAGGAAGTGCTCGCCGCCGCGCGCGAGGCGCGTTGCGCGGACTTTATCGAGGCGATGCCGGAAGGCTACGACACGATCGTCGGCGACCGCGGCGTGAAGCTCTCGGGCGGCCAGCGCCAGCGCATCGCGATCGCGCGCGCGATCCTCAAGAACGCGCCGATCCTGCTGCTCGACGAAGCGACCTCGGCGCTCGACAGCGCATCCGAGGAAGCGATCCAGAAAGCGCTCGACCGGCTGATGGTCGGCCGCACCGTGATCGCGATCGCGCACCGGCTGTCGACGCTGAACAACTTCGACCGGATCATCGTGATGAGCACCGGCAAGGTCATCGACGACGGCAGCCCGGAAGAACTGCGCCAGCGCCCGGGCCTCTATCGCGACCTGCTCGCGAAGCAGTACGGCAAGGGCCAAACGCTGCATATCGGCGGCAAGAAAATCGACGAGCAGCACGTGGCCTGACGCATCCGCAGCCGTCCGCGTCACGTTACGCCACGGCGCCTCGCCAACAAAAAAGCCGCTCGATAGAGCGGCTTTTTTGTTGGTCTGAGCGCATCGGATTGCGTTATCGAATCTAACCGGCCACGCCTTCGCGCGCCGCCCTCTTCTTCGCAACCACCTTCCCGCTCTTAGCGCGCGTCGCGCCATTCACGTTCTGCAGATCGCGCATGAAGTTGTCGCGCCACACCGAGACATTGTTCTCGCGCAGTTGCGCAATCATGTCGCGGTAACGCGCCTGGCGCTCCGCGAGCGGCATGCCGAGCGCCTTTGCGAGCGCTTCGGCCATCCCGTCGATATCGACCGGATTGACGATCAGTGCGCCGTCGAGCTCCTGCGCCGCGCCGGCAAAGCGCGACAGCACGAGCACGCCCGGATTCTCCGGGTCCTGCGCCGATACGTATTCCTTCGCAACCAGGTTCATGCCGTCGCGCAATGGTGTGACGTAGCCGACATGCGCGGCGCGAAAGAGCGCCGCCAGCACCGAGCGTTCGTACTGCCGGTGAATGTAGCGAATCGGCGTCCAGTCCAACTCGGCGAAACGTCCGTTGATGCGCCCCGACTCGCCTTCAAGCTGCAGCCGGATGTCCTGGTAAGCGTGCAGGTCGGCGCGCGTCGGCGGGGCGATCTGCAGGAACGACACCTTGTTGCGCTGCGCGGCCGACTGTTCGAGCAGGCGCTCGAATGCGCGGAATCGCTCGACGAGCCCCTTCGAATAGTCGAGCCGGTCCACGCTCATGATCAGCTTGCGCGCATGCAGCGTCGCCTTCATCGTGCGTACCGGCTTGCCGCGCTCGCCCGCTTTCGCGAGTTCGGCGATCTCGTCCGGATAAACGCCGATCGGATACGCCGACGCTCGCAGCGTGCGGCCGAATCCATGCACGGTCAACGGCCCCTGCGCCGAGGCGTCGACCGTGCCGCCCGCTTCGTTGACGATGTAGTCGCAGAACGCGCGCAGATCGGGCGCGGTCTGGAAGCCGAGCAGATCGAACGAACAGAGCGCCTCGACCAGTTCGCGATGCGGCGGCACCGCCAGCAGCACCTGCGAGGCCGGAAACGGAATGTGCAGGAAAAAGCCGATGCGGTTCTTCACACCGGCCGCGCGCAACGCCTGCGCGAACGGGATCAGGTGATAGTCGTGGACCCAGATCACGTCGTCTTCGCGCAATAGCGGCACGAGCTGTTGCGCGAGCCACCCGTTGACGCGGCAATAGCCCCCGAAATCGTGCCGGTCGTATTGCAGCAGATCGGCGCGGTAGTGAAACGCGGGCCATAGCGTCGCGTTCGAGAAACCGCGGTAATACTGGTCGTAGTCGCGACGCATCAGCGGGACAGTCGCGAAGGTCACCGGACCGCGCTCCTCGAGCTTGATCTGCGGCTGGCCCGAGCTGAGCACGTCGCCGCTCCAGCCGAACCACATGCCGCCGGTCTCCTTGAGCGCGTCGTACACGCCGACCGCGAGACCGCCCGCCGCCGGGCCGCCCTCGGAAATGGGCGCAACCCGGTTCGAAACTATGATCAGTCGGCTCATGAAGCACGATTCCCGAGGCAATGTGTTGTTTTCGTGGAGCGATGCGGCGCGGGCATCACGTTGCGCGCGCCGCGGCGACAATCGTTTCGAGCCAGTCGAGCAGTGCCGTCACCGAATCGACGCGCGCATGCGCGGTCGTTTCTCCGGCGCCGACCTTGATCGACAATCCACCGCGTTCGTTGACGACCGCGAAGCCCTTCTCGTCCGTCAGATCGTCGCCGGCGAATACCGGCGTGCGGCCCGTGAACGGCAGCTCGTCGAGAAACGCGCGGGTCGCGCGGCCCTTGTCGACATCCTTCGGTTTGATCTCGTAGACCATCTTGCCGGGCTGCAGCACGTACGAGCCCGGGTAATCGGCGACGAGCCGCTCGGTCGCCTCGCGCGCGACCGGCTCGCGGTCCGGTGCGTTGCGATAGTGCAGCGCGAGCGCCGCGCCTTTGATTTCGAGCAGCATGCCCGGATGGTCGTTGACGACCTGCGCAAGCACCTGCTCCATGCGCAGTAGCCGTTCGTCGTGAAAGCCGATGCGCTGGGTGTCGCCGTTCGCATCGCGCCGCTCGGCGCCGTGCAGGCCGGCCACCGGCAAGTCGGGCATGCCGAGAAAAGCGTCGATGCTGTCGATGCCGCGCCCCGACACCACCGCGACCGCGCCGTTCGTCAGGCTGCGCAGCTCGCGCAGCAGTTCGATCACGCGCGGTTGCACGAACACGCCGTCCGGCGTGGGTGCGAGTTCGACGAGCGTGCCGTCGAAATCGAAGAAAAATGCTGTCTCGCCAGGAGACAGAACTGCCGGAAGTGCCTGTATCACTGTGTTCGCCTTTCAGCCTTCTGCAGCCGGAAAAGTCTGCGCATCTTACCGCGCATCAGTCAATTTTTCGAGAAAGTAAGCCGGAACCCCGGCGTGCCGGGCGATGAGCCGGCTCCGTCGCGCCGCTTGCATTCAAAAGTGGAACGATCCGGCTTCAGGCGGCTTTCGGGTGCCTGCGTCAAATTGCCTCGCAAGCCGCACGCCCGCTGTGCCGAGCCACGCCCTCGCCGATTTTGCGCTACAGTCGCAGCCACATGAGCCACGCTCGCCCGCTGCATCGTTGAGCGATGTCGCTCGATGACGCGTGGCGGGTTGCAGTCGCGATGCGGTTTTTTTCCGCGGCTGAACGTGCCTGCTGTGTGCCTGCTGCTGCGTGCCGACTATGTGCCTGCATGGCGCTCGCAACGTTCCTGCACCGTTGGCGTCGTCCCCATGCATTGCCCGCTCTTCAATCGAGTCATTGAACCCTGCTTTGTTCCCGATCCTCTCGACCCGGCGCCCACAGCCTGACCTTCCCAACTCGCGACCCCGACCACAACCCTGGTCGTTCGCGCGCCGGTTGTCGCGAAGTCTGGGCACGACGCTGGGTGCGCTGATCGTGCTCGGCGCGCTCGCGGGTTGCACGCAGCGCGCCGAACCGTGGCACCTGACCAACGTGACCGGCCATCTGCCCGATCTCGACTTCACGCTGACCGCCGACGACGGCCGCCCCATCGACGCCGCTTCGTTCAAGGGCCGCACGTCGCTCGTCTATTTCGGCTACACGCATTGCCCGGATGTGTGTCCCGAAACGATGGGCCGTCTGATGCAGGTGCTCGGCAAGCTCGGCCCCGATGCCCAGAAGGTCCGCATCCTGTTCATCACCGTCGATCCCGCGCGCGATACACCGCAAGCGCTGCACGACTACGTCGGCGCCTTCGACTCGCAGCACGCCGAAGGGCTGACCGGCACCGCCTGGCAGATCGAGTCGCTCGCCAAGCGCTATCGCGTCGCCTATCAGATGGAAAAACGCGACCCCAACGGCAACTACGAAGTCACGCACAGTTCCGCCGTGTATGTGTTCGACAGCGAGGGCCGCGCGCGCCTGCTCGCCACCGATCACGACACGCCCGATGCGATCGCGCAGGACCTGCGCCGCATCATCGACGACCACTCCTGATTCTTCAATCCCATCATGACGATCAAGCTCAAAACGTTCGCTTCACTGGCCGGCGCCTTCGCGCTCTCGTTCGGCCTCGCATCGGCCGCGCACGCGGCGGACGCCCATGCGCTCAGCGTCAAGAACGCATGGGTGCGCTGGCTGCCGAACAACCTGCCCGCGGCCGGCTACGTGACGCTCGTCAACGCGAGCGACAAGCCGATCGATCTCGTCGATATTTCGAGCGACGACTACGGCGACGCGATGCTGCATCAAACGGTCTCGAACGGCTCGACACAGAAAATGGTCATGGTCGACAAGCTCACGGTGCCCGCGCACGGCCAGGCCGCGATCGCGCCGGGCGGCTATCACATCATGCTCGAAGACGCGAAGCACAAGATCGCGCCGGGCGACACCGTCCATCTGACGCTGAAGTTCTCCGACGGCGAAACGCTCGCCACGCCGTTCGTCGTCAAGTCGCCGGCCCAGACGAAGTAAGCGGCGTTGCGTACCATCGGACCACCGCGCCATCGCCCCCGCCATGAACCTGCTCTACTGGCTCGATCCCTGGGAGTTTTCTCCGACCGTCGTGATCGCGTTGCTGATCCCCGCGATCCTGTTCGCGCGCGGCGCGCGCAAGGCGCGGCTGTCGTTCGCGCGCAAGCTGTCGTTCTGGTTCGGGCTGGTGGCGCTGTATATCGTGCTGCATACGCGGCTCGACTATTTCTTCGAGCACGAGTTCTTCATGCACCGCCTGCAGCATCTGGTGCTGCATCATCTCGGGCCGTTCTTCATCGCGCTGTCGTATCCGGGCGCGGCGCTGCGCGCGGGCATCCCCTTGCGCTGGCGGCTGCGCTTCGTACGGCCGGCGCTGCACACGCCGATCGTGCGCAAGGTGCTCGACGTCGTCATGCATCCGGTCGTCGCGGTCACGCTGTTCGTCGGGCTGATCTACTTCTGGCTGATGTCGCCGGTTCATTTCGTCGCGATGCTCGACTGGCGGCTCTATCGCGTGATGAACTGGAGCATGGCGATCGACGGGCTGCTGTTCTGGTGTCTGGTGCTCGATCCGCGCCCCGCGCCGCCCGCGCGTCTGTCGCCGGGCAAGCGCGTGCTCGTCGTGATCGCCGCGATTCCGCCGCAGATCATCCTCGGCGCCTTTATCTTTTTCACGTCGCACGAGCTGTATCCGATCTATTCGATCTGCGGCCGCGCGTTCACGTGGCTGAGCCCGATGCGCGATCAGCAGATCGGCGGGCTGCTGCTGTGGATTCCGGGCTCGATGATGAGCGTGATCGGCGCGCTGATCGCGCTGCGTCACTGGATGCGCCTGTCGGCGCGAGGACGGCTGCGTGCCAGCCCACGAGCGAAGGGCTCGCGCGGGCTGGCGCATGCGTCATCGGCGACGACGGCAAGCGGCCAACGCTGATCCGCGCGGCGGTGCGATGCGGTGAATGCCGGCTCGGGGAGTTCGTGGATCGACGGCCGCGCGCATCTGTCTACGCACGCCGTGCGACGGGCTTATTCTCAGGCAGATCAGGCAGCGGAGGCAGAACGCATCCATACGTGCGGGATGCCGTCTTCGTCGTGAATCTCCGAAACCGGCGCGAAGCCGAACGCGCCATAAAAACCCTGTAGATGCGCCTGCGCATGCAGACGGATCGGCGTATCTGGCCATTGCGCGCGAATCCGCCCGAGCGAGCGTTCGAGCATCGCATTGCCGAGACCGATGCCGCGAAACGGCGCGGTGGTCAACACGCGGCCAATGCGCACGTCGGCGTCCGACGCGTCGGGCAACAACACGCGCAGATAAGCGGCGAGCGGCGGCAGCGCCGTGCCGGTGACGGCCCCATAGGCAAGCAGATGCCACGCTTGCATGTCGAGTCCGTCGATATCGCCGTACACGCAGTTCTGCTCGACCACGAACACCGCGCTGCGCGCGGCCAGCAGATCGTAGACTTCGGTGCTCGTGAGGTCCGCGAACGGCTTCCAGCGCCATTCGAGTTGGGCGAGCCGCGCGGCGGCGGTGAGTTGCGAATCAGTCATCGGAGGCTTTCGAAAAATGCGCGACAGCGCGGGCAACGGTCTGCAATTATGCCGTGCGGGCCCAACGCAAGCTATCGCGTGCATGTGCCGCTCGTTCCCGCTCGTTCCCGCTCGTTCCCGCTCACTGCGCCGCGCTCTAGCCGCGCTGTGCCGTACGTGCCTTCGAAGCCTGTTTATGGCTGTACATCGCGGCATCGGCGGCGGCGAGCAATTCGGCGATCGCGCCATGTCGCGCGGGATCGTACGACGCCTGGCCGACGCTGAAGCGGATCTGATAAGCACGCGCCTCGGCGCTCCGTGCCTGCGCATTGCGCGCGTCGAGCAACTGCGCGAGCCGTCGTGTCACCTCATGCGTTTCCGCGCTGTCGGCACCGGTCAGCAGCGCGACGAACTCGTCGCCGCCGAGCCGCCCGATCACGTCGCTCTCGCGTAGCGCGGCGCGCAGCACGTCCGCGAAAATCCGCAACGCTCGATCGCCTTCGGCATGCCCCTGCGTGTCGTTGATCTGCTTGAAATCGTTCAGGTCGAAGAACAGCAGCGAGGCCGATTTATTCATCCGCTTGCAGACGTTCAGCGCATGTTGAGCGAGCACCTCGAAACCGCGCCGGTTGGAGAGCAGCGTCAGATCGTCGAGCGTGGCGAGCTGTACCGCCATCAGTTCCTGTTCGGCCATGTGCGCCAGATCGCGCAGCAATGCGCGCTCCTCGGCATCGAGCTCGCGCGGCTTCACGTCGATCAGGCACAGCGTGCCCACCTTGCTGCCGTTCGCCACCCGCAACGGACAGCCCGCGTAGAAACGGATGTTCGGCTCGTCGATCACGAACGGATTGTCGCGAAAACGCTCGTCGCTCAGCGTGTCGGGCACCAGCAGGATTTCGTCGCCGAGAATGGCGTGCGCGCAAAACGAGACATCGCGCGAGGTTTCGCTCGCCGCGAGGCCGATGCACGATTTGAACCATTGCCGGTTCGCATCGACGAGACTCACGACTGCAATGGGCACGCCGAACAGTCGCCGCGCAAGACGGGTCAGGCGATCGAAGCGCTCTTCCGGCGACGTGTCGAGAATATGCAGCGCGCGCAATGCATCGAGGCGGGCGCTTTCATTGCTGGGCGTCGGTGCAACGGACATGGAATGTTCCCGGCTGGCGGCGTGATGATCGAAGTCGGTAGCGACTAGTGTATAGCGGTGCTGTTCGGCATGGAATTGAACGAAGTCCCGAAGTTCCGGCCGATGTAGCCGATCGCGCAGCGGAAGCCGGTTGCAAGTCGCGCGTCAGACGGCGTCCCCGCGTTCCTGTGCATCCGCCTCGCGTACCGCTTCGACCGGCCGCGCGAGACATTCGAGCAGATTGCCCGGACCGCACAGATGCAGCGCGCCGACGACCACGAGCGTGCGCTCGCGCACATTGGCGTGCTCGTGCAGACGCGCGGCCCATGCGCGATTGCGCACGTCGAGTATCGCGTGACGGATGCCGGGCAGATTGAACATCGGCGATTCGACGGCGATCCGCTCCACCGCCCCGAGGTCGCCCGCGATCCAGGCGGCGTACATCCGCTCGAGCGTGCGCTGCGGCTCCGCGCGATCGGCCATCAGCATCTCGAGGGCCTGACCGAGCACCGGCAGCGGGATCGATTCGAGCGCGGCGGCTATCTCGTCCGCGGTCTCGAGATACCGGCAAGGCTTGGCCTGCGCCATCGCCGAGCGCAGCATGCGCGGCTCGACACCGTCGACGACCTGCTGCAACAGCGTCGGCGCGACGATCAACACAGCCCACGGACACAACTCCGCGAGCGGCGCGAGCAGCCCTTCGGCGGGCCAGAGCGCTTGCAGTTGCGTCCACGCGTCCGCGCTCATCGAGGGTTGCAACTGCGCGGCGCCAGGCTGCGCGCCGGCCCTCAGAAAGGGCAGGATGGTCGGTGCGTCGGATTCGAAGATCAGCCCCTCGGCCCAGTCATAGGCCTCGGCGACCCAAGGCGGCGTGCGCCGGCTCGTCGCGGGAAAGAGATGCATGGAGCCGAGCAGCCGCACGTTGGTGCCGGTGAGTTGTAGATACATGCGAGCGTGGTGAAAGCGGCAATGACGATGCTGCGATTTTATCGCTCGGGCCGGAAGCGGCGTATCAGCTTGCAGGCGCGTGTGCGAACGGCGGACGCACCACCGCAATCGGGATTTGCGGTTCACACGGCACCCCATGCGCGAACCGCGGGCGCATCAAAACCTGCGCTCTTTTATTGAATCGAAATAAAATTCAAATCCGCTACTGTTTTAAACATTTTTACGTCGATTATTGCGTGCCTTTTTTAAACGATTCAAGCTCGCTGGTATAGCGCTCGCTCCGCACACCATTACTGCCGTAATATTCTTCCACCGATTTCACCCAGCGGCCGACTTCCGGCGCATACCAGAACGCTTTATAGGTGCGGCCCGTCGCTTGCGCGGGGGCGATTTTCTGCGCGTGCGTCATCATGGTCGTATCGCCCTGCTCGACCTGGGTGGCCTGTGTAATGGTCTGCCGCGGTTCGAGTTGCGCGAGCCAGTCGCCCTCGGATTCGATCTTGATCGCCTGGAATTTTCCGGCCGGCACTTCGACGGTTTCCGTCCCGATCACGCGATATTGCGAACTCCACTTCTGCGAAGCGAAAACCCGGTTCGGATGCTGCTCCGTGTAGTCGATGTTCCAGGTTTTTCCCGGCGACAGCGGGAACGCCAGCGGCCGGTTAACGACCATTTCCGTGCCGTTCACGCTGCGCTCGCGGCTCCAGTCCATGCCGGCGATCAGTTCCTTGGGCGCCTGCGTCGAGCCCGCCTGGTGCGCCTCATAGTAGATGTGCGACGACGTCGTGCGCAGCACCGTCACCTGGTCGTGCGTCTGGTTCCAGTTCGCGGCGCCTTTTTCGACTGTTATCACGTACGTCCACGAATCTCCGGGTTTGACGTCCGGCGCGGACGCCGATTGCGCGAATGCCTGCAACGGCACGACGAAACCCAGCAGAATGGCAACGGTTCTGATTTTCTTCATAGGTCGAATTTAATAGTTGTGCGCGGCGCATAAATGCGCGTGTTATCCGGAACGAATACGCGATTATTTTCCACGAAAAACGCGAAAACAACGAGCACTTTATATAAGCGTCGCTAGAGCGTGTTAGGCACTTTGGATAATGGGCACGGCATGAACAAGCATGAGCATAGCGAAGACGACGAAATGCAAGCCTGCCAGGGTTTCGGGCAGGCGTTCGTAGTCGCGTGCCAGCCGCCGGA
>NZ_VWWM01000103.1:0-13203 GCF_011752945.1 Paraburkholderia sp. Cy-641 | reverse complement strand
GGCGCGCGCGAGCGTCGCGCCCGACGCGGCGGCCACCGCCAGCGCGGCTCGCGGCAGCAGGTTGCGCGACGCGGAGAGCATGCCGCGAACGGCGGCGCGTTTCATCGATTGAGCTTCCGGATGCGTTCGGACGGCGTGATGATGTCGGTCAGACGGATGCCGAACTTGTCGTTCACGACCACCACTTCGCCCTGCGCGATCAGGCAGCCGTTGACGAGCACGTCCATCGGCTCGCCGGCGAGGCCGTCGAGTTCCACGACCGAGCCCTGCGCGAGTTGCAGCAGATTGCGGATCGCGATCTTGGTGCGGCCGAGCTCGACCGTCATCTGGACCGGAATGTCCAGGATCATGTCGATGTCGTTGTGCGTCGAGGTGGGCTCGACCTTCGACAGCGGCTGGAATACGCCGGCCGCCGCCGGGTTCACTTCGGCGTTGCCGTTCTGCTCGGCGAGCGCGCTCGCCCAGTCGGCCATCGCGTCGTCGTCTTCGGCGCTCAGTTCGCCGGCGGCCACTTGCGGGTCGCTCGCGGCCAGTTCGGCCTCGGGTTTTGCGTTCAGGTCACTCATATCCACTTTCCTTCATCGTGTCGGCTGCGCTGATCATCTTCTGGACCCGCAACGCGTACTGACCATTGAAAATTCCGTAGCCGCATTCCATCACCGGCACGCCGTCGACTTTCGCCGTGATGTGCTCGGGGATGTTGATCGGCAGAACATCGCCCTTGCGCATGTTCAGAATCTGCTCGAACGTGACCGGCACCTGCGCGAGGTCGGCGGTCAGTTGCACTTCGGCCGCCTGCACCTGCTTCGACAGCACGCGCACCCAGCGGCGATCGACGTCCATCGCCTCGCCCTGGATCGGCGAGGAAAGCACGTCGCGGATCGGCTCGATCATCGAATACGGCATGCAGATGTGCAGCGTGCCGCCCGTCGAGCCGAACTCGATCGAGAACTGCGTGACGATGACGATTTCGTTCGGCGTCGCGACGTTGGCGAACTGCGTGTGCATTTCCGAGCGCACGTATTCGAACTGCAGCGGGCGCACGCTTTTCCACGACGCCGTGTAATGCTCGAACGTCAGATTGAGCAGCTTCATGATGATGCGCTGCTCGGTCTGCGTGAAATCACGCCCTTCGACGCGCGTATGGAACCGGCCGTCGCCGCCGAACAGGTTGTCGACCACGAAGAACACGAGGTTCGGGTCGAACACGAACAGCGAGGTGCCGCGCAGCGGCTTCACGTGAACGAGGTTCAGGTTGGTCGGGATCGGCAGATTGCGCGTGAATTCGCTGTATTTCTGCACCTTCACGGGGCCGACGGAGATTTCCGCCGAGCGCCGCATGAAGTTGAAAATGCCGACGCGCAACAGACGCGCGAAACGGTCGTTGATGATTTCGAGGCCCGGCATGCGGCCACGGACGATCCGCTCCTGCGTCGCGATGTTGTACGGGCGTACGCCCGTGCGCTCGCTCTGCTCGGTTTCCGTGTCGACTTCGCCGGTGACGCCCTTCAGGAGAGCATCGACCTCTTCCTGGGACATGAACTCTTCGTGGCCCATTGCTTATTCCTCGTGCGTCCCTTGGCGGTTGATGATGGCAGCGCTAGACAACGTCACGGTACGTCACTGCACGACGAATTCGGTGAACAGCACGTCCTGCACGCGGACCGGCGCGGCGCCCTTGTCGGTCGGCTCGGTGATCAGCGTCTTGAGTTCCTCGGCGAGCGCGCGCTTGCCTTCGAGCGGCGCGAGGTCGTCGGGGTGCTTGTTGGACAGCGCGAGCAGGATGCGGCTGCGCACTTCGGGCATGTGCTCGGTGAGCGCCTGCTGGGTGGCGGCGTCGCCGAGCTTGAGCGTGAGGCCGATGCGCAGGAAATGCTGCTGGCCGTCGTCCGATTGCAGGTTGACGGTCATCGATTCGAGCGGAAAGAAGATCGGCACGGCGGGCGGCGCGGGCGCGGCTTCGGCCGATGCGGCGACGGGCGCGCGCTTTGCCATGAAGAACCACACGCCGGCGCCGGCAGCGCCCGCGGAGATGAGCGCAATGAGGACGATCAGGATGATGCGCTTCATGGGACCCGGCGAGACGGGCGCGGCTTGTTGCGGGGCGGTCGTGGTAGCCATGTGGTTTGCTTTGCTGCCTGGATGAAGGGTTAGGGTGATTGTTGTTGATTTGCCTGCGGGGTGATGGGTCGAAAAGAAGGGCTATTTGTGGTTATCTCAAGTGTTTGGTGTTGCCCTGTGCAGGGCTGGGCTTTTTTGGCGTTGTTCTCTGCGGTGTTGGGCTTTCCTTGTTTTCTTGGTGGGCTATTGGTGTTGCCCCTCTGTGCGGGGTGGCGCTTCTTTGTCGTTGTTCTCTGCGGTGTTGGCCTTTCCTTGATTTCTTGGTGGTCTATTAGCGTTGCCCCTGTGCGGGGCGGCACCTACTTTCTTTGCGGCTGCAAAGAAAGTAGGCAAAGAAAGCAGCTTCACACCGCCAGCTCTTAAGCGGGTCCCTTGGCTTGGAGGGGGCAGTGGTGCATCTGGAATCGGTGCCCTCGCACATTCCACCCCGGTGACAAAGCTGTCATCCGCTCCCACTCCGCACTGCGTGCGTCGCGGACGGGTCTGCCAGGGGAACCCGCAGGTTTCGTTCGCGTAGCGGGGGCCGTCGGCTGCGCCTCGGCGACACGCCGAAAAAGACCGATGGTTTTTGAGCCGGGCTTCGGCGCGCGTAGCGCCGCCGGAAGAATGACGGCCTTGTCACTGATGTGGAATGCGCGAGGAGACAGATTTCAGATGCACCACTCCCCCCTCCAAGCCAGGGAACCCGCTTCAGAATTAGCGGTGTGAAGCTGCTTTCTTTGCCTACTTTCTTTGCAGCCGCAAAGAAAGTAGGTGCCGCCCCGCACAGGGGCAACGCTAATAGACCGACATGAACACAAGGAAAGGCCAACACCAGAAGAACAAAGACAAAAAAGCCCAACCCTGCAAAGGGCCAAAACCACCACTATTAAGCGCCGCCAGGCAAATCAACCGCTACAACATCAACCACATCCTGCGCGCCAGCGCCCACCTCATGCGGCCTTTCATCTTCAGCCCCGCTCTCCAACCGATGCAACCACGCCAGCAATTCCGCGGTCGCCTGATAAAGCTGCGGCGGAATCCTCGCATCGAGATCCACCTGCATCAGCAATGAAATCATCTCCGGCGCTTCGTGAACATAAAGCCCCGCTTCCTTGGCCCGCTGCACGATCATCTCCGCGAGCAGCCCATACCCCTTCGCGACCACCCGCGGCGCAGCCTCGCCACTCTGAGCGTCGTAGACAAGCGCAGCCGCGCTGCGGCGATTGGTCCGGCTCATCAGATATCCCAGTCGAAGTCGTCGCGCGCCCCCGGCGTGCCGCGTGCAGCGGCCGAGCCATAGCCCGCAGGGTTAGCCGCGACACCACCCGGCGTCGCCGTGGCCGGCATCGTGGATGAAGCCGTTCCCGCTGTCGCCGAACGCGCATACGCCGAAGCTGCCGCCTGCGCGCCAGCAGTGCCCGTCGCGCTCGCCGCTCCAGGTGCTCCCGGTACACCGCCGCCGATCTCGCGAATCGTCAAACCCTGCAACTCGATGCCGGCCGCCGCGAGCCGCTCGCGAAAGCTCTCGCCCTGAATCGCGAGCCGCGCCGCGCCGTGCGGGCTCGCCTGCACGCGCGCGGTAAGCCGCATGCCGGTCAGCGTCAATTCGGCATCGACGGTACCGAGCGTCGGCAGCGACAGCGTCAGACGCGTGCGCCACGGCTGGTCGTCCTCGCTCGCGAGGCCGCCGCCGCTGCGGTCCCATTCGTCGCCGTCCTGCTCGATGGTCCAGTCGAGCCGCGCGCCCGGCCATGCCTCGCCGGTCCAGCGGAATTGCCCGGTCGCGAGCAGGTCGAGCTGCTGCCGCACGAGCGGCTCCGTCGCCGGATGCACGGCCGCCGCCGTCGATTGCGCATTCTGCGACGCAGCCGCATCGCCGATTTGCGGCGCCGCGCTGTGCAGCCCCGCATGCGCAGGCTGGCCCGTCAGATCGGACAACGAACTCGCCAGCACCTCGCCCGCAGCGAAACGCGCGGCTTGCGCGGTCAGGATCGAGGGCATCGCGTGCGTGGGGGCGTCGGCAGAGGGATTGGGTGAGCCGGCCGGTGAGCCAGCTTGCGGGCCCGGTTGTGAGCCTTGTTGTGAGCCCGACTGCACACCGCTTGTTGCGGTGCCCGGCATGCCACGTTGCATGCCGCTCGCCATCGCCTCGGACGCGAAACCCGTCGCGCCCGCGTCGCCGTCCTCGTCGGCCCAGCCGGGCGGCAATTGCGCGGCCGCCACGAGCCGGTTCTGCGCTTCGTCGGCGAGGTTCTCCGGCGAGCGCTGGCCGACGAGCCATCCCGCGAGATGCGCTTCGTAGAACAGGCCGCTGTCGCTGACGGTGCGTTCGAGCGCGGCCGCAAGCGCCGCCACTGGCACCTGCGTCGCCGCGATGCTGGCGGTGGCCACGGTTCCGTTCGCACTGGCGGCAGCATTGGAGTTTGCCGTGGCGGCATCGGCAGAACCCGCGCTACTTGCCGCATCGGCACCCGGCAATCCTTCCACCGCGATATCGAGCGCCGGCGCGGCCGGCCAGATCGGCGCCTGGCCGAGCACGGCCGGCGTCGCCTCGCCGCCCGAATTCGCGATCGCATTGAGCGTCAGCGCGACCGCCGACAGCGCGGTTTGCGCGGACGGCTGCGGCGCGGGCGTCACGTTGGGCGTGGCGGCAATGGGCGCGCCGGCGACGCCTGCCGCGCCGGTCTGCGAGGTGGTCGCGGCGCCCGGCGCGATGTTGAGCAAACTGTCGATCCGGCTCGAAAGCACCGAAGCGACGGCCGTGTCGATTCCGTTCATGCCGGTTCCCTGGTCGCATGGGCGCGAGCGCGCTCCATGCTCTGATCGTTCAGTCGTGCGCCGCGCGGCGCGCCATGGCACGGGGGCGGGCGCGCAGGCGGCGCATCGGCGCGCACGGCGTCCGCGAGGCCCGCCGCCCGCATGGGCTCGCCTTCAACGCGCCCCGTACAGTTCCTTGAGCACGCGCGTCGGGCGGCCCGCGAACAGCGCCGACAGCGTCGCCATGCGCGGATTCGCGAGATCGCGGATCGCCGCGTCGTCGGCGAGAATCTGGCGGATCAGCATGTATTTGCGCTGACGCTCGGTCTCGTCGAGTTTCACGCCGTCGTCGGCTTCCTTCAGGGCTTCGACCAGATGCCGGTATTCCTCCTGCAGCTCGACCAGATCGCTCCACAGGGCGTGGCGAGCCGCCATCAGCATGCGGCAGGACAGTGCGGCGATAGCCTCGTATCGGGAAAAATATTCTGCGTTCGATGTCATCTCATGCTTTCCGCGGCAGGCTGCGTAGCCATGCGCGCAACCTCCGGGCCAATCCCGATCCATGCCTCTTCGAGCGTGGCGAGCAAACCGTCGATCTCCACCAGCATCGCCTCGCTCGAATGAATATTGGCTTCGAGCAGCCGGCGCGTCATATAGCTGTACAGCGCATTCAGCCGCCCCGCGATCTCGCCGCCCACCTCGAGGTTCAGCGACTGCTGCAACCCGCTTTCGACGATCCGGATCGCCTTGCTGACCGCCATGCCGCGCTCCGCGACATTGCCCTGCTGCAGATGCATGCGGGCTTGCGCGATGGCCTGCCTTGCGCCCTGGTACAGCAACACGATGAGACGATGCGGACTGGCGCCCATCACGGCCGTCTCGACACCGACGCGTGCATACGCGCTGGCTCCAGCGTGTCCCGGGGAAAACATCGGCGCTCCTCCTCTGATACGGATACTGACTGCGATTGGGTCATGGCTCGGCCCTGCGGCGCGTTGTCGCGCCCGAACCGGCCTGTACCCTGGTTATCGGATACGCGGCGGCAAAGCTTTAGAGCAATGTAAGCAAGGGGGATCGAGGGGCGTCAAAGGAATCGGCCGGCTTGCGCGCCGGCCAGGCTGGCTTGCCGGTTTTCGTGCGGGGGGATGCAGAACCCGGGCGAAACCCAGGCGCAACTCGCACGAAACCCGCGCAAAACCGTTCAGATCGACATCTGCGCGATGTCGTTGTAGGCGGCCACGAGCTTGTTGCGCACCTGCAGGCCGAACTGGAAGCCGATGTTGGCCTTCTGCATGTCGACCATCACGTCGTTCAGCGAGACGTTCGGCGAACCGAGCTCGAACGCCTGCGATTCGCCGATCGCGCTCTGCTGGTCGCTGCTGATCTTGTCGAGCGAGGCCTTCAGCGCGGAGGCGAAACTCGTGGGCGTCGCCGCGCCGGACTCGTTCGCCGCCGGGCTCGCGTCGCCGGCCGCCTGCGCCGCCATCGCCTGCATCTGTTGCAGCGCCGACGAAAGCGCGTTCACGGGCATGGTCATGTTTTCTCCGTTGGATGTGCGATCGGACTGCCGGAAGGTGTACCGATCTGGACGAAAGCATAGCAGCGCCCCCTTCGGGAAACTCCCGAAACTAGGGGGGAAACCCGGCTCTATTCAAGCAATCGGGTTGAGCGTCGCCACGGATAATTTCAAGCGTGAAAGTCTCTGTCCGTTCCCTCGCCGAGCCCCGGCGCGATCGTGCGGCAGAACGCAAAGGCATCCCGGAGATACCCGACGCATGGATTCGTCAGCCAACTCGTTGATCAACCCCGACGCCCGCATGGGGCTCGCCGGCGCGCAGCCCGCGCCCGGCCAGCCCGCCAGCGGCCAGGCCGGCGGCGCCGACCTCGGCGGGCTCGGCGGCCTAAGTGGCATGGGCGGCAACTTCTCGCAGCGTCTGTCCGGTCTCGCGCAGATGCGCGGCAACCCGCGCGCGCCGCTCGTGTTCGCAGTCGCGCTGCTGGTGGCGGTCGTCGCGGGCCTGTTTCTGTGGTCGCGCGTGCCCGACTACAAGGTGCTCTACAGCAATCTGTCGGACCGCGACGGCGGCCAGATCATCGCCGCGCTGCAGCAGGCCAACATTCCGTACAAGCTCTCCGAGAGCGGCGGCGCGATCCTCGTGCCGGCCGAGCAGGTCCACGAGATGCGCCTGCGCCTCGCCTCGCAGGGGCTGCCGAAAAGCGGCTCGGTCGGCTTCGAGCTGATGGACAACCAGAAATTCGGCATCAGCCAGTTCGACGAGCAGATCAACTATCAGCGCGCACTCGAAGGCGAACTCGAACGCACGATCGAGTCGATCTCGACCGTGAAGTCGGCGCGCGTGCATCTGGCGATTCCGAAGCCGACCGTGTTCGTGCGCGACAAGGAACCGCCCTCGGCGTCGGTGCTCGTCAATCTCTATCCGGGCCGCGTGCTCGACGAAGGCCAGGTCGTCGCGATCACGCACATGGTGGCGTCGGCGGTACCGGAAATGCCGGTGAAAGGCGTGACGATCCTCGATCAGGACGGCAACCTGCTCACGCAACCGGCCACCGGCAGCGGGCTCGACGCGACGCAACTGAAGTATCGCCAGCAGATCGAGCGCAACACGCAGCAGCGCATCGACGCGATCCTCGCGCCGCTGTTCGGCGCGGGCAACGCGCACTCGCAGGTGAGCGCCGACATCGACTTCTCGCACAGCGAGCAGACTTCGGAGAACTACGGCCCGAACGGCAATCCGCAACAGGCGGCGGTGCGCAGCCAGCAAACGAGCAGTGCCACCGAAATGTCGCAGGGCGGCGCCTCGGGCGTGCCGGGCGCGCTGTCGAACCAGCCGCCGCAGCCGGCCTCCGCGCCGGTCGTCGCCGGCAACGGCGCGAGCGGCGTCGCCACGACGCCGGTCAGCGAGCACAAGGATTCGACCACCAACTACGAACTCGACAAGACCGTGCGCCACATCGACCAGCCGATGGGCGGCATCCGCCGGCTCTCGGTCGCGGTCGTCGTCAATTACCTGAAGGTGACCGACGCGAAGGGCCACGTGACGATGCAGCCGGTCAGCGCCGACAAGCTCGCGCAGATCACCCAGCTCGTGAAGGACGCGATGGGCTTCGACGCGCAGCGCGGCGACTCGGTCAACGTGGTCAACAGCGCGTTCACGACCGAACTCGACCCGAACGCCAACCTGCCGTGGTGGCGCACGCCGGACATGCTCGCGCTCTACAAGCAGATCGCGACCTACCTCGGCATCGGCGCGGTGGCCCTGTTCCTCTACTTCGTGATGGTGAAGCCGGCGCTGCGCCGCGCGTTCCCGCCTCCGCCCGAGCCGGTCGCGGCGCTCGCCTCGCCCGACGAGCCCTTGCTGCTCGACGGCATTCCGGCCGAGGAACGCGACGGCGCGGTCGTCGAGATCGAGGCCGACCCCGAGACGCTCGCGCTCGAAAATGCCAAGCACAAATATGAACGGAACCTGGAGTTCGCGCGCAGCATCGCGCGCCAGGACCCGAAGATCGTTGCAACCGTCGTGAAAAATTGGGTGTCCGATGAGCGCTGAAGGCGTAGTGAAGAGCGCGCTGCTGCTGATGTCGATCGGCGAGGAAGAGGCCGCGCAGGTGTTCAAGTTCCTCGGCCCGCGCGAAGTCCAGAAGATCGGCGTCGCGATGGCCGCGCTGAAGAACGTGACGCGCGAGCAGGTCGACGAGGTGCTGCAGGAGTTCGTGCGCGAGGCCGAGCAGCACACCGGCATGTCGCTCGATTCGAACGAGTACATCCGCTCGGTGCTGACCAAGGCGCTCGGCGACGACAAGGCCGGCGTCATCATCGACCGGATTCTGCAGGGCAGTGACACGAGCGGCATCGAAGGGCTCAAGTGGATGGATTCGGCGGCCGTCGCCGAACTCATCAAGAACGAGCATCCGCAGATCATCGCGACGATCCTCGTGCACCTGGACCGCGATCAGGCATCCGAAATCTCCGCCTGCTTCACGGATCGCCTGCGCAACGACGTGCTGCTGCGCATCGCGACGCTCGACGGCATCCAGCCGGCCGCGCTGCGCGAACTCGACGACGTGCTCACGGGCTTGCTCTCCGGCAGCGATAACCTCAAGCGCAGCCCGATGGGCGGCATCCGCACGGCGGCCGAAATCCTCAACTTCATGTCGAGCAATCACGAGGAAGGCGTGCTCGAAAACGTGCGCCAGTACGACGCCGAGCTGGCGCAGAAGATCGTCGATCAGATGTTCGTGTTCGAGAACCTGCTCGACCTCGAAGACCGCGCGATCCAGCTGCTGCTGAAGGAAGTCGAGTCCGAGGCGCTGATCATTTCGCTGAAGGGCGCACCGCCCGCGCTGCGCCAGAAGTTCCTCTCGAACATGTCGCAGCGCGCGGCCGAACTGCTTGCCGAAGACCTCGACGCGCGCGGTCCGGTGCGCGTCTCCGAAGTCGAGACGCAGCAGCGCCGCATCCTGCAGATCGTGCGCAACCTGGCCGAGAGCGGCCAGATCGTTCTAGGCGGCAAGGCCGAAGATGCGTATGTCTGATCCGAACTCCACGGCGAAGGAAAGCCTCTCGGCCTACCAGCGCTGGGAGATGGCCTCGTTCGACCCGGTGCCGCCCGCGCCGCCGCCGGCCGAACCCGAATTCGACGAGCGCGCGTTCGAGGCCGAACTCGACCGCCTGCGCGAAGCCGCGCATGCGCAGGGTGTCGCCTCGGGTCACGTGGCCGGTCAGGCGCTCGGCTATCAGGCCGGCTATGACCAGGGTCATGCGCAGGGTTTCGCGCAAGGCCAGAGCGAAGCGCGCGAGGAAGCAGCGCGCCTCGCCGCGCTCGCCGAAACCTTCAAGACCGCGCTCGGCGGCGCGCAGCACGCGATTTCCGAAACGCTCGTCGCGCTCGCGCTCGACATCGCGCAGCAGGTCGTGCGCCAGCACGTGCAGCACGATCCGACCGCGCTGATCGCCGCCGCGCGCGAAGTGCTGGCGGCTGAACCGTCGCTGACCGGCGCGCCGTCGCTGATCGTGAGTCCCGCCGATCTGCCCGTCGTCGAGGCGTATCTGCTCGAAGAACTGCAAACGCGCGGCTGGACCGTGCGCACCGATGCGTCGGTCGAGCGCGGCGGCTGCCGCGCCCACGCCGGCAGCGGCGAAGTGGATGCCGGCATCGACACGCGCTGGCAGCGCGTCGCGGCCGCGCTCGGCAAGGTGAGCACATGGTGAAGCCGACACTCGATGAAATCCGCGCCAGCGATCTGACGCCGCTCGAACGCGAGCTTGCGCTTGCCTCCTTCGGCGCCGAGGCGCTCGCGGATGCCGAGTCCGTCGGCGCGGATCAGGCCGCGACGTCCACGCATCCGGCGGATGGCGCGGCGGAGCGCGCCGGGGCGGACGCTTATCCGCTGACAGGCACGCCAGGCGTGGCAGTGGGTACAGCGGTGAGCCGCGAGCCGGCCGCGAGCGAGTCCGCCGCGCGCACCGCTGGCGCCGCTCACGCGTCGCGCCACCCGGCCTACGATCCCGCGCTCGACGCCAATCCGCACATGCAGGCCTGGCGCGGCCAGCTCGACGCGCTGCGCGCGCGCAATGCGATCGCGCGGCCGCTGCGCGCGTGCGGACGGCTGACGCGCGCGGCCGGTCTCGTGCTCGAAGCCGTGGGCCTGCGCCTGTCGGTCGGCGCCGAGGTAATGATCGAACTGCCGCCCGGCAGTTCGCTGCCGATGGCCGAAGCCGAAGTGGTCGGCTTCTCCAGCGACAAGCTGTTTCTGATGCCGACCACCGAAGTGATCGGCCTGTTGCCCGGCGCGCGCGTCTTTCCGCTCGAAAGCGCGCCGATCGCCGATCCGATGGCGGGCGCCAAGCGCCTGCCGGTCGGCTGGGAACTGCTCGGCCGCGTGCTCGACGCGTCGGGCCGGCCGCTCGACGGGCTCGGCCCGCTCGGCACGCAAAGCGATGCGCCGCTGTCCGCGCCGGTCATCAACCCGCTCAATCGCGAGCCGATCCACCAGGTGCTCGACGTCGGCGTGCGCGCGATCAACGCGCTGCTGACGGTCGGCCGCGGGCAGCGCATGGGGCTGTTCGCGGGCTCGGGTGTCGGTAAATCGGTGCTGCTCGGCACGATGGCGCGCTACACCAGCGCCGAGGTGATCGTGATCGGCCTGATCGGCGAACGCGGCCGCGAAGTGAAGGAATTCATCGAGCAGATTCTCGGCGAGGAAGGGTTGGCGCGCTCGGTCGTGATCGCCGCGCCCGCCGACGTGTCGCCGCTGTTGCGCATGCAGGCCGCTGCCTATTCGACCTCGCTCGCCGAATATTTCCGCGACCAGGGCAAGCACGTGCTGCTGATGATGGACTCGCTGACCCGCTACGCGATGGCGCAGCGCGAGATCGCGCTGGCGGTCGGCGAGCCGCCCGCGACCAAGGGCTATCCGCCCTCGGTGTTCGCAAAGCTGCCTGCGCTCGTCGAGCGCACCGGCAACGGTCCGGCGGGCGGCGGCTCGATCACTGCGTTCTACACGGTGCTGACCGAAGGCGATGACCAGCAGGACCCGATTGCCGACTCGGCGCGCGCGATTCTCGACGGCCATATCGTGCTGTCGCGCACGCTCGCCGAGGCGGGCCACTACCCGGCCATCGATATCGAAGCGTCGATTAGCCGGGCAATGACCGCGCTGATCGACGAGAACCACCTGAATAAAACGCGTATGTTCAAGCAGATGCTGTCGCGCTATCAGCGCAACCGCGATCTCATCAACGTGGGCGCGTATTCGAGCGGACGCGATGCGGTGCTCGATCGCGCGATCGCGCTGTATCCGCGGATGGAACAGTTTCTGCAGCAAGGATTTCGCGAGTGTGCGAACTTCGCGCCGAGCATCGACATGCTGAACGCGCTGTTTGTGTAGGCACCGTTGCCGCCGGCAGCCAATGTGCCGGCGCGGGCCGCCGGAGCGGCCGGGCGCGAGGTGCGAGGTGCGAGGTGCGAGGTGCGAGGTGCGAGGCTCATCGAGGTGCGTCGGGGTTCGAGGGCGCAGCGGATGGCTCGCGGTATCCGCGAGTGGCATGACGCGGGGATCGTCTTGCTGGCGGTCCGTCGCGCGACCGATTATTTTTAAGGGAACGTGCTTTTGCGCCGTCCTCGCACGACGCAAAAGCATGCTCGCAAGCCCGCCATGAGCGGGAAACAGGCCCGAGGAGGTTGACGATGGCGAAACATTTCCCGATCAAGACGCTGATCGGTCTCGCACAGGACGACGTGGACGCCGCCGCGCAACGCCTCGGCCGCGCGCAGCGCGAGCGCAACGACGTCGAGGCGCAGCTGAACGCGCTCGTGCAGTACCGCGACGAATACCACGCGCGCTTCACGGCGACGGCCCAGAGCGGCATGCCGGCCGGCAACATGCGCAACTTCCAGGCGTTCATCGACACGCTCGACGCCGCGATCGAACAGCAGCGCAATCTGCTCGGCGCGGCGAACGCGCGCGTCGAAGCGGCGAAGCCCGAATGGCAGCGCCAGAAGCAGCGGCTCGGCTCGTACGAAGTGCTGCAGGCGCGCGGAGAGGCTGCCGAAGCGAAGACCGCCGCGCGGCGCGATCAACGCGATTCCGACGAATATGCCGCGCGGATTCTGCGCATGCGCGCCGAGGGCGCGTGATGCATGTGGCGCCGAACGCTGCCGGGTTTCACGGCGTTCGCCTGACCGGACACCCCGCCCCCGTTTGACGGATTCACAGGATTTCCTATGTCGCTTCTTTCAGAGATCGGCTCGCAAGTCAGTTCGCTGCTCGGTGGCAATGGCTCGACCGGCGCGGCCTCGAGCGCCGCGGTCAACGTGATGCCGTTCGCGCAGACCTTGCAGCAGAGCATCGATCAGCAGAACAGCGCGGCTTCGCAGAGCGCGAGCCAGCAGCAGAGCAGTTCGCCGACGGCATCGCCGACCCAGACGTCGAGCGTGCATGACGCCCCGCCGCCCGCGTCCACGCCGAAGAGCGCGAGCGGCAGCCAGAGCGGCGCGGGCACGGCGTCCGCTGCGTCGGCGGGACATGCGCGCCAGGCGTCGAACGGCAACGCGGCGAGCACCCGGGCGAAGCAGCACGACACGAAGGCGCAGACCGACGCGGGCGCGGTCGCGGCGGCATCGGCTGCCGCCCAGGCTCAGGCGCAAGCCGCGGCCCAGGCCGCCGCGAACGACGCGACAGGCAACGCCGACAGTTCGACCGATACCACGACGTCCGCCGCCGACGCCGTCGGCACGCTGGCCGGCACGGCCGCGAGCGCGCTCGCCGGCGATGCGGCGGGCAAGAAAGGCCTGGTCGATCCGAAATCGTTGCAGACAGCGA
>NZ_VWWM01000102.1:0-237 GCF_011752945.1 Paraburkholderia sp. Cy-641 | reverse complement strand
AAAAAAAAAAAATCAAGATACACTACATGACATGCAGCAATTGGTAAATAAAAGAAGCTAGTGACCATGTAGATTTATACGACAACTAATATTACCACATTACAGCAACGGACATTCGTGAAATTGCTCGATCCGGTGTGTGGTTGAAGCACATCATTAACTAGTTAACATGTGAGAGATAATGATGACCACGATACCACTATATATGCGCGATGTGCTAACACCACACGACGTCCA